>JBKJLG010000107.1:0-3061 GCA_046596995.1 Chitinophagaceae bacterium | reverse complement strand
AAATACTTATTATCCTTCTCTTGAAAATTTGCAATGGCATAGAGAAAACATTTTTAAAAATTAGTGGTAAGCGTATTTAAAAATCACTATTACCTAATAACGAAAGGTATAAAGGGTCAATCTGAATGATGCTTCCTAACCCCTCCATAAACTTCCGCAATCACTCCTTAATTATTCCCTAAATTCTCCCAAGACATGCCACCTCTCAGGAGAATCTGTAACAATGTTATTTTATATCAATTTCTCCTCCAGCATCCCCTTCCAGGCAGTAAAACCACTTTTTATATCAGCATAATCATGAATAATCCGGCTGAAATTGTCATGGTCTTTCCTGAGATAATCCAATTTGCTGGTAGCTTTTATATCATTGAGTATTGTTTCAATTTCGTTTAATCCCTTCCGCAAAGCGTCCATTGATTTTTCAAAATGCCAGATGTAGGTAGCCTCTTCACTATTAAGTGTTTCCCAAACAATATGATATTTTTTTTCGCCTGGCAGTAAAAACAAAAATGAAAACGGCTTGAGTACGAAGCGGATTTTTAGTACAGCCGAGAGGTGTTGAGAAGAAAGGAATTTGAGTTGGTAGTAATGTTTTGAGTCCTTTATATTCAAAATATCATCAATTAAATCCTGCTCCGACTTAAATATTTTTCCGGCAACAACCTTGTCCTTACCCAGTAAATTATCCAAAGTATTTATAACGGTGGAGCTTTCAGGGTTTCCTTTGAATGTAAGAATCTCTTTTTTCACAAACTCAAATCTAACATTATCAATAATGCTGCTGTTGATTTTATCAATGTCTTCAGAACATGCGTCTGTGGAAATAATTTCTTTATCTGTATAACAGATTTCAATTTGAGCAGCAATTAATTTTTTCTTCAAAATTTTAATAAAGTAATCTTTAATCGCTTCAAATTCTGGCCTTATATCGAGGTTCTCAATCTTAAATGTAATTTCCTGTTGAAGCTCATCAATAAATACCCGAAAAGAAATACAGGCATGTAGAAACTGTATTTTATTGAAAGGAACTTTCATGGTTTTTGACAACATTCTTTGAATAGGCTTGGCTACAGCTTTCTCAACACGATTCGAAACTTCATAATTAACAGCAGGCTCAGATATTTTTTGAATGATAGGATTTTTTTTAAGCTCTACAGCACCCAATAAATGACCAGTGTCAATAGACCGGAATTTAATTTTATCAATTATCAAAAATTGTAAGGAACTCTGTTTGCTATTATTTACCTCCGGCTTAGCATGGTAATCTATAATTTCTGTCATTAACTCACAGCTTTCTTCGTCATAATTTAGTACCCTTACTTTCCATGCTATCCCTTCTTTAAATTTTTCTATTCCTATCGATAAATCTAAACAGCTTATCGGTAAAACACAGGCATCTGAATTTACAAAAACTACATTTTCATTATACAACAACGTTAACTCATCGAATTTTTTTATCTGCCCGGTATTTATCAGTTTTTTATAATGCCGGTTTCTTTGCCTGAATTGTTTTTCTAAATAATCAATGTGAATGTCCCTGTAATCATAAATAACGGGAGTAGCTTCTGTTCGTTGTACCCGGCCCATGTATTGTATTAATTTACCTTCAAAAGCAAATGGGTAGGCAAGTATTAAACATTCTAAATTATCCAGGTCTGTTCCTTCACCCAGAAACTGTCCGGTAGAAATCAGAATCTGGAAATGACCTTCCTTAATTTGTTTGAATTTTACTTTTCTTGTTGTTTCTGAATTTTCACCTGAAATAGTTATTACCTCATATTTGTTTTTCAAATATTGATATAAGATGTCTATGTGGGCTTTTCTTTCTGTAAGCACTAAAATTTTCTTTCCCGTGTTTGCTTCTGTTTTTATATCATCAATAATGAGCCGGTTTCTTTCAGAATCATGAATCAGTATTTGGGAAAGCATTTCGGTTTTGTCTGTCTTGTAATCAAAAGGAACAAGCAGATCAGTCTCCCTGATAATTACAGATACTTTTTTAGCCGATGAATTATTTTCAAATGGAAATTTTACCTCCTGAATAACATCACCGATATGAATGAAGATTAGCTTTTCGTCATTATTCTTTCTCACAGGAGTAGCGGTTAATCCATACAAATAGTAAGAAGAAAAGTTCTGAATTACTTGCCTAAATGTCTTAGCCGGAACATGATGGCATTCGTCAATAATTATCATCCCGAAAGATTGGAATATTTCGTGTGCTGTATCAATTGTGGCAAGACTTTGTATCATAGCCACTGTGATATGCGTGCCGATTTTTTGTTTACCAGGTGCTATTTTTCCAATAAATGCTTCAGCAATGCCAAGAAAAGATTGGATACGTTCCGCCCACTGATCGAACAACTGTTTGCGGTGGACAATAATTAAAGCGGGTTGCTTTTTATGAGATATAATACTTAGTCCCATTATGGTTTTACCTGAACCGGGAGGGGCTACAATAATACCCATCTCTTTTTTACCGGTAATATCAACGGCTTCCTGCTGATACTTATACAAAGAGGCTTTAAAAGAGAAATTAACTTCAGTAAGTTTCTTTCTTTCATCAATAAGTTGATATTTAATTTTTTGCTCATGGCAGAAACGAAGCAGCTTGCCAATAAAACCCTTGGGTAATAGAACCAAACCATCTTTTTCTTCCAGCATTCTGAAATAGGTTGCAGTGCCAAAAGTATTTTTACCCAGTTTCTTTTTTATGATATACTCTGAGTTAACCAAGTTAAGGTTATCTCTCAAAAACAATATCAAATCCGGGGATAATTGCTTTCTTGGAATTGCAATTTGATTGTTTAGTAGAATCTGAATACCATTTTCTGTTGATAACGCTTTTGCAGAAATTATTTTGTTATCAGGAGTTGGGTTTCCAAGAGTATTGAAGATTTTATTTAAATGCTCAATTGTAACCCGTTGTATTTTTTGCAAAGATTCCCATTGATCATCAGATGGAGCAAGGCTATTAGGGTCAATAAAACAGGAATTGTTATTTTCTAATGCTTTTTGCTGAAGAGGTAGCGCAACTAAGTTACCTAAACCTTTACCTGAA
>JBKJLG010000040.1:0-4511 GCA_046596995.1 Chitinophagaceae bacterium | reverse complement strand
GTTTGGGTATGAAAACGCTTTTGTAAATATGGATGGGTTGATGATACAATCTGTAAGTGGTGGCGGGCATCATGGTGGTGGTATATTTATTAATACACTAGACCATGCAAGGTTTGGTTTATTATTTTTAAGAAATGGTAAGTGGAAAGATCAGCAATTGGTATCTGAAAAATGGGTGAATGCTGTACAGCAATCTTCCGTTCCCAATAAAAACTATGGCTATATGTGGTGGATAAATGCTGATAAAAAATGGACAGCCGTTTCATCAAAAGTTTATTCCGCACAAGGCTTTGGTGGTAATTATATCATTATAGATAAAGAACATGATTTGGTAGTGGTTGCCAGGTGGATGGATGATAGTAAAGTAGGTGATGTGTTGAGTATGATCATAAAATCAATAGATAATAAATGAAAAATTTATTCATTTCTGTGTGTATTTGTTTGTTGGCGCAAAGCAGTATAGCACAAAGCCCGGCTATTGATTCTCTATTGCAAAAGATTGCCGTGGAAAAAAATGAAGACAAAAAGGTTGATTTAATCATTAGCATTTGGGAAACCGGATTAGACAGAGACCCTTACCTGCTCATCCAAACCGGCCAAGCACTTCTTATGCAGGCGCAGAACAACAATGACATTATAAAAGAAGCATCGGCTTATTGCTTTTTAGGAACAGGTTACCGAACTAGCGGCAACCCGATACGTGCATTGCAGGTGCAGCAGAAAGGACTTCAGCTAGCGGAAAGAGCCGGTAATTTTTCGATATTAACCATGCTTAGAAACCAAATAGGCCATACTTATCGGGACCGTGAGGAATGGGAAAATGCTTTCAAGATTTATACAACAGCACTAAAGGATGCTGCTAATGCGAAAAATGAGGTGATAAAAATCTGGCCAGTGATGAATATTGGCGTCTGTTATCTGAATATGGATAAATTGGATTCTTCCTTACAATATTTACAAAAAGCTTATGAGTTGAGTTTACAAATTAATAAAATAGATTTACCGTATATCCTTTGGAATTTAGGAAATGTGCACAGTAAAATGGGAAATGCTGCATTGGCAGTTGCCTATTATAACATGGGGATCCAAAAAGCTAATGAGGTGCATCATCCAAGACGATTATGTTTTGCATACACTTTTCTGGCTGAACATTTTCAACGGATGAAGCAGCGGGATAGCTCTGTTATTTATTTAAGAAAAGCATTAGCTACCGTACAAAATACTCCCTTCTTTTTTATGAGTGTAAAACCGGCAAAAATGCTTGCAGAATTTTATGAAAAAAGCAATTGCGACAGTACTTTGAAATATGCCGGCATTTATAAAGTAGCCAATGATTCGGTATCCAGCAATAAAATAAATCAGCAAATTCAGGTGATGACATTTGATGAAACCTTGCGGCAACAGGAACTATCAGCGGAAAAAATAAAAACGGAAGAACAACGTCATCAAAACATTCAATATGCATTAATTGCTTTCGGCATTATTGCATTCATCATTCTCTTTTTATTACTCAGCCGTAGCTTTATCACCAATACAAAACTGATAAGTTTCCTCAGTGTTGTCGCCTTATTGATTGTATTTGAATTTCTGAATCTGCTGCTGCATCCCTTTTTAGAAAAAGTTACGAACCATTCACCGGCGCTCATGCTTTTAGCATTGGTTTGTATAGCAGCATTATTAGTTCCGCTGCATCATAAATTAGAAAAATGGGCAACAGCAAAATTGGTAGAGAAGAATAAAAAGATACGTTTAGCGGCGGCGAAAAAGACAATTGAGAAATTGGAACGTTAACCTGATAAAAAGCGAGATAGAGGAACAACATGGACAAATACGGAATTGGATTCCGGATTTGTCCGAAAAGTATTATATTTGTTTTATGATAAAACGTACAGCCTCCCAACGCCTGATAAAGCTGTCGAAAACATTTAGAAGCGTAGCAGTAGTGGGACCAAGGCAAAGTGGCAAAACGACTCTATGCAGGAATGTGTTTCCCCAAAAACCTTATATTTCGTTAGAAAATCGTGATACACTGGAATTTGCCAATGCTGATCCCCGGGGTTTCCTTTCTCAATATAAAAATGGCGCTATACTGGATGAAATACAAAGGGCGCCGCACATATTTTCTTATTTACAACAGGTGCTGGATGAAACAAAGAAAAAGGGATTATTTATACTAACAGGTTCCAATAATTTTTTATTGCAGGAAAATATTACACAAACGCTGTCAGGCAGAATTGCATATTTAGAATTACTCCCATTATCACATAAGGAATTAAAAGACAGCAAAAAAATAAAAGCAGATTATGGCTGGCATATTCTCCATGGCTGCTATCCTGAAGTAATTTCAAAAAAAATAAACCCGGCAGACTGGTATGCAGGTTATATAAGTACTTATGTTGAAAGGGATGTAAGACAATTAAAAAATATCAGTAACCTTTCACTCTTTACAAAATTACTTCGCTTATGTGCCGGACGAACAGGACAGGTAATCAATCTCACTTCTCTCTCCAACGATTGCGGTGTTGACCAGAAAACAGTTGCAGCGTGGTTAAGTGTTTTGCAAAGCAGTTATATCATTTATTTATTAAAGCCTTATCACGGCAATTTTAATAAGCGCATTATTAAAACACCCAAGCTGTATTTTTACGATACCGGCGTTGTCTGTTCATTGCTCGGCATCAGCAATGTAAAACAAATTGCCGCCCATGCAGCTAAAGGCCCTTTATTTGAAAACATGATAATAAGTGAGCTGCTGAAAGAAAGATTTAATGCAGGAGCGGCTGATAACCTTTATTACTGGCGTGATAAAACAGGTAATGAAGTGGATGTATTATTAGATAAGGCAGGCAAATTAACTGTTATGGAATTGAAAGCAGGAGAAACAATATCACAGGATTTTTTTAAAGGCTTAGATTATTTTGCTTCCTTAAAAACAAATACAGTTCAAAAAATATTATTATATGGTGGAAACCAGGAACAGAAAAGAAGCAATGGTATTATTGTAAAACCATGGAATAACTAATTGGCTATCTATTTATTTATAGTAGAGAAAAATAAAGCAATACGATTAGCGGCTGCTAAGAAAACGATTGAGAAATTGGAAAGAGATAGCAACGCTTTTGTAAAGAATTAGAGGCGTAGCCTCGAACCAAAAATCAAAACTAGTTAAATGAAAAAATTATTAATTGCTACATATGTTTTTGTGTTCGCTTATAATTGCACAGCACAAAATAAAACAGCCGATAGTCTTTTACTAAAGTTAAGTAAAGCCAAAGGTGATAGCAGCCGGATTGGTTACATGAATAAAATACTTTACGAGGTAAATGCATTGTCTCCACAAGATAGAATTGACTATTCAAAAAAAATATTGGATCTCTCAAAAAAGCAAAATGATAAGGTACTTGAATCTACCATTACAGCAGAATTAGGTTATGTACTTTTTTATAATGGCAATGAACTGCAAGGCCTGGAATTGGTGTACAGTGCACTTGAAATGGCACAACAGCATCACAGCAAACAGGCGCTGGGCATCATTTACAATGATTTAGCTATTGCTGTAAAAGACTCAGTGAAGTCAATGGAATACTTTTTTAAAGCCTTATCATTTTCGGAAGCTGCCGGCGATAATTTTAATACCATCTTTGTGCTTGGTAATATTGCACGACAATATTCTATTCCGCAAAAAAGAGATTCGGCTTTATATTATGCACAAAGAAGTTATGACCTATGCCTGAATAAGAATTTTGAATCGAGTTTGCCCTATAGCCTTGAAACTTTAGCCCAAATTCATTATTCTTTATATAACGATAAGGGTATTGCTTATGAGTATATGAAAAAGGCGATGCGTACAAAAGTGGGAATGGAAAACACCGATGCATTCGTATTAAATAACACCACTTTGGCTCATTTTTTTCTAACCGAGGGTAAATCGGATTCTGCATTATACTATACAAATAATGCTTTTCACAGGTTAGAAATGGGTGATAGACTTAATCTTGCATTAGGGGTGTATAATTTGTATAAAAAGATCTATTCAAATACCAATAAAGACAGCGCTTTAAAATATTACAAGCTTTACGAAACAACAAAAGACAGTGCTGATAAATTATCCAACATTCAGGAAAGGCAGTTATTGACAATAAAAAAAGAATTAGAACTTGATCTGCTGGAAAGAAGTCGCAAACAAAATATACAGTTCGCTTTAATTGCCTTCGGGATTATTACATTCATCGTTCTATTTTTGCTATTCAGCCGAAGTGTTGTTGCCAATGAAAGATTTATTTCATTCTTTGGAGTACTGGGTTTATTGGTTGTGTTTGAATTTATCAATTTACTTTTTCATCCCTGGCTGGCATCATTCACACATGAGTCTCCTGTATTAATGTTGCTTGCATTGGTGTTAATTGCTTCGTTGCTTATTCCATTGCATCATCGTTTAGAAAAATGGATTAAAGAAAAAATGGTGGAGAAAAATAAAGCTATACGACTAACTGCTGCGAAGAAAACGATTG
>JBKJLG010000326.1:0-5149 GCA_046596995.1 Chitinophagaceae bacterium | reverse complement strand
GTTGTTATGCAACGCCCCTCTCCTCCTGTGACTGGTGCCACATAAATATCATTTATATTTCCCTGGATACCATCCCGCACATACCAATAATTAATATAGTTGCCATCAGCAGAAAATGCAGGATATCCTTCAAATTTGGTTCGACCGGTAAGCGGTATGATAGCGCCGGTTTCTACATTCAATAATTGTACACTTCTGTTTGGGCCGTCCCCTGAATGTGGGCCGATAACTTTAACGAAAGCGATCATTTTTCCGTTGGGTGACCAGGATAGAGGAGATGATGGTGCGCCGGGAGGTATGGTTACAGGTAAACTCCAGGAACCTGAAGTAAGTTTTTTTGGTTCACCGCCTGCTGTATTAATTAACCAAATATGAGAGGATGTTGGTGAAGCAATTAAGAACATATCATTATTTCCTACTTCAAACGCATCGTTGCCTCTCTTAACTTCTTCCTTATTAGTAGCTTCATCAGCACTAACAAAGGCTATAGCCTCCCCATCGGGTTTCCAACTAAAATGTTGAACATTGGCAGGCATATTGGAAAGTTGCTTTGCCTCTCCAAATGAGGATAAAATAAATATTTGATTAGTGGCTTCTTTACCTGAACCGGTTTTGGCTAAAAAAGCCAATTGAGTTCCATCTGGTGACCAACGGGGTTGTGATACAACAGAACGGTTTTGTGTGAGCACTCGCTGCTTACCTGAAGCAATATCAATTAAAATAAGTTCAGATTGGCTGGCATTTAGTTTGTAATCAGGACGTGAAACTACGAGTGCGATGCTTTTACCATCGGGTGAAATTTGCGGATCGTTAAGGCTTGTGAGTTTGGAAAGATCTGACAGTTCAAATCTTTTTTGTGCAGTGAGCGATAAGCAACTTATAAATGATAATAGCAGTATTAAGATGATTCTCATAGAAAATAAATTTTGATTATAAATATAGATAGAATTATAATCAGTTGATAAGATTGATTTGATCTTAATTAAATAACTTATGAATATTGAAAAATATCATTAAAGATGAAAATTGGTTGAAGGATTTTTATTGCCCTAAAATCTCATCTAATTTTTAAATGTTGTGTTCTTTTGAATGTCTCCAGTACTTTGTATTTATCTCTCTAATTTAAAATCAGGTTCAAGTGCAGGACGCTTTTGAGCATTGGCAACTTTCCAGCCGGTGCGATACATCCAATCAGTCATCTTTTTTAATTTGGGATAATTAATATTTGCCGCATTATCCTGTGGTGTATGGTAATCGACATGCAAAAGGGTTGTGTACATTATAGAAGGTATGCCCAATCTTGCATAAGGAAGATGATCACTTCTGAAATACCAGCCTTCAATATGATTGGGTTTATCCCATAATGTATCAAGCTTAAATTTTGGTCCTTCTTTATTTGCTGACATAGCCATATTTACCAAATCCCAAGAATTTAAATGGGGACGGGTTGATCCAAGTATTGCGGCACTATCAATATTATTTCTTCCGATCATATCTCCATTTAAAACTGTTACTATTTTATTTAGGGGTATGGTGGGGTGCTTTGTAAAATAAGTTGAACCTAACAAGCCCCTCTCCTCTGCACCATGAATAATAAATAACACCGACCTTTTGCCGGGTGATTTTACAAATGCCCTTGCATTGGCAAGCATCGCCACATTTACACTTCCGTTATCATCAGCACCATAAAATACAGAATCATTTTTTATCACATTTCTGATGCCATGAGCATCTATGTGCCCGCTATACAATAAAAATTCCTTTTTTAATGCAGCATCTGTTCCATCAATCTTACCAATAACATTTACAGAAGGATAAGCATATTTAGTGATAATTATATTGGCTTTTATCATTGCATTATTTTGCTGTACTATTTTTTTTGCTTTTGCATGAAGCCATATAACAGGTACGGTTGCTGTAACATTAACATTGGCGCCGCCATCAATATCATAAGTGCCTCGTTTAAAATTTTCTATGGCATCTGCCCACGCATATTCTGCAACATCATCGGCTATAAAAATGATTGCAACAGCGCCTTTTTGCAGCAGCGGCAATCCATATTTGGTAAATATATACCGGCTGTATCTCCAGGTAGGTAACGATACATCTAAATTTATCCCTTTTGAATTTGCTTCTATAGCAATCACTTTCCCTTTTACATCAACATTTTTCAGATCAATATCCAGGGCATTGCCTAAATAAAAAATCGGAGCATTTAAGCTAACATTTGCCATTTGTGAAACCGCTGCATCTTTCCACAATTCGAGTGGTTCGTTATTTATTTGTATTGATGAATTATCTGCAACCTGATTTCGCCATAAATTAAAGAACTGAAAATAAGTACCGTCATCACCGGCCGGTGTAAGCCCAATGCTTTTATATTTTTCGGCGAGCCACATTCCGGCTTTTAATTCGTCTAATGTTCCTGCGGAGCGTCCGTTAAAATGTACATCTGCAAATTCGTAAAGATCTTTTTTAAGATCAGCTATTTTTATGGAAGCAAGCGCAGGAGGATTATTTTTATTTGTTTGAGAAAAAGCTTTAAAGCAAAAAAAGATGGAGAAGAAAACCAAAAGATTTTTCATAATGGAATTTTAATAATTGAGTGATGATGATTAACACATTCTAATAAGTACCGAAATTAAATTATACAGCGTAGTTACTAATCTTCTCGTGATATTCTTTTTTGATTAACTTAATGAGTTTTTGTGCGTTTTTACGAGCGGTGTGGGTGTCTGCTTCTATTTCCATAAACTTAAATGTTGATAATTGTTTTCTTAAAAATATATCTTTTTTTGTATTTTAGTTTTCCTTTCTCACTAAAACTTATAATCATGATCAACAAAAAGCAAAAATCTCCACGGCGTGAATTTTTAGGAAATATTGCAGCAGGTGCCGCTGCCATTGGCTTGCTTAGCATTCCTTCCTCTATTAAAGCTGCTCCTTCACTTTTTGAAGACAAGGGTGCCGTTGATGATTGGTTTAAAAAAATAAAAGGAAAGCACCGTATAGTTTATGATGCTACACAACCCCATGGGTTATATCCTTTTGCCTGGCCTAGAGTTTTTTTATTGACTAATATGGCTACAGGCACACCTGAAAAAGATAATAGCGTTGTAGTGGTTTTACGTCATCTGGCTATACCTTATGCTTTTGAAGACCGTTTATGGGAAAAATATAAATTCGGAGAAGTTTTTAAAGCAGAGGATCCTGCTACTAAGGCTCTATCAGTTCGTAACCCTTTCTGGAAACCAAAACAAGGAGATTTTAAAATACCCGGCTTTGGTAATGTGGCTATAGGTATAAACGAATTGCAGGCCAGCGGCGTTATGTTTGCGGTTTGTGAAGCTGCTATAACAGTGTATAGTACTGTAATAGCTGAGAAAATGAAAATGGAAGCAGATGCAGTTAAAAAAGATTGGATGTCTGGTCTGTTACCGGGGATACAACCTGTTCCATCAGGGGTGTGGGCGTTAGGAAGAGCACAGGAAAATGGTTGCGGATATATATTTGCAGGATAAACATTATTAACCCTATTATAGAATGTAGGCTTATTATGGTCTGCATTATTTTTTTTTTGGCAATATCTTGAAATTTCTTATCGGTTAAAATGTGCGTTTATTAGTGACTGACTTTTATGTATCCCCAGCCCTGCCTTTGCTTACTAATAATTTCATAAATACCATCCGGTACAGTTTGTACACCTGGAACAAGTTGAGTTACATCAACATTATTTGCCTTCATTGCTACCTGGCAAACTTTTACAGAGGCATTTTTGTTAGCAGCAAGTTTGGTGATATCTGCAGCAACAACTGATTTTTGCTGCGTTATCATTGCCATAGATTTTCCAAATAGTACAATTTCAACCCGTGCTGTTGGTTCAGCTTTTAAAATCTCATTTGCCCAACGTATTGCGAGTTTGTGATCTATAGTATCCTGACTGGTAACATCAAATACAACTTTATAATTAGCCTGTGCTGATAAAAAAGTTGATATCAGCAGCAGTTGTAAAATAAAAAAAAATTTTTTCATAATATTAATTTTGAATTTGATTGGATTTGTTTATTGCTTTAAATTATATTCCTGGTGCAAAACATCTAACACATGTTGAGCAAATTTTCGCCTTCTTTCATTAAACTGAATACTATAGGAATTTACATTTTTTAAGAAATGTACATGGCTATAAAGTTCATTTAGGCTTTCTGTATCTCCATGTAAAAGTTTTGGATTACCAACAGGCCTGCTGATCCGCATACCGTTAACCATTTTTTCAAATACCCGTGCATTAAACACTTTTTTTAAAGAAGGGAAAAACTGCTGGATTAAAGTTTCTTCTCTGGCTTCTACAGCGATATTTTCGAATCTTACCAGCTGGTCATATTCCATAATAGCATCTACAGCTCTTCGGTTTTTTATCAGGCGCAAATTACCATTTTTTAATTGCTGCATAGTTCCATCACTATTTATCAACTTTAAGGGACGGGGCATCCATCGGGCAAAATAATAAAGCTGATTACCGTACAAATCGGGATCAGGCATATCCAGTATCAATAATATTGAATCAATCATTTCATTCTTTAAACGGCGGCTGGTAGTCAGGCTGTCGACTCGCTTTATATCATCTTTCAAATCAGAAATCATGGACTGTATATATGTTTTCTCCCTATTATTTTCAACAATGTGCTCACGAATATTTTCTGCAAGAAAGCCTGCGAATACCGCAAAAAACAGCATGAAAAACTCAAACAAATAATGTTTGAAGTGTTTTTCTTTTACATGAGAATGTACCTGGTGAGATTCCATATTTATAAGTAAATGTTATTTATAAATCTTTTATACATTTAATATGATGCAACAATTATCAAAGTGAAATATTTTTTTTAATTTTTGTTTGCTGAATGTAAAAAGACTGCGGTATATTTTTTATGTATACCGCAGTTTTAATTTATTTACCCCGTGGCCGGTAGATATCATGAACCAGCAACCTGATTGTTGTGTTGCCTATATTTTTAGCAGAATGTGAAATTGAGCTGAATATTACACCCATACCTGCTTTCAAATCCATTTCCTGCCTTCCTCCTCCATCAGCAGATATAGCAATTTTTCCTCCTTGAAGAACATACAGCGTATAATCAGGATGTGTATGAAT
>JBKJLG010000288.1:0-4593 GCA_046596995.1 Chitinophagaceae bacterium | reverse complement strand
ATAAATATCCTGTTACGCATTTTATTACTAAAGAATACAATGTTGCAAACGGCACTGCCTATAACAATGGCAGCCTTGCTTTAATAACCGATAAAGAAATTGATGAAAATTACAATGCTGATTTGGCAAAATATGCCAGTAGTATTTCTGGTTATTCATTTAAAAATGCTGGTGAAATAATCTCAAAAATGCGAAGCACCGGCTTGAAATCCATTGATTCAATAAATGTTAACATCCGCTACACCAATGGATTTGATGACCCCAATAGAAGTGAATTTTATTTTTCCGCTCCATCTGCCGGCACTGTTATAATAAAATACATTCCTCAATTTATTAATAACCAAAAAGGGTTTATAAATATTACTGCCGAAGATGATAATAAACCTTTGTTCATCATCGCAGATGAAAACATAACAGCAGCTAACAATACCGGAAGCTTACAAATAAAAGTTCCTTATGCAGGTATTTTTAAATTGTCTTTTATTTCAAAATATAAAACCGCTGCAAAAGTTACCATTATCACCAACGGAAATAATTTTTTTAAAAAAGGTGCATTTTATGGCGATAAAGTAGAAGACTACAGCAAAGACTGGAATAGCCTGCCAAAATATTTTTATGTTCCCGATGATATTGATAAAATATATTTTAGTGTTAACAACAGTTGCTATACTGGTAGCTGCTTAAATGCTTCGGGCATTAAAAATGCTTTTGCCATAAAAAATGGCGAAGGTAAAGATGCGATAGCCCAACTCACAGATGATAAATTTTTATATGCTGTTGCAACAAAAAACAAAAGCGAATTTTGGCAGGTTACCACAATGCGGGAATATAATTTATGTTTTGCCAACATAAGTAATATTGAAATTTTTGCGGAGAAATTAAAAGTGGAAGCAGCACCCCCGCCGCAAGTAAATTCCACGGTGGATGTTTTTCCCAATCCATCGCCAGCCATTTTTAATTTTAGCAGAAACGCTTCACCACTGATTTTTGAAAAAATAAAAGTTTATAACGCCCAGGGTAAATTGGTAGGCAACGCAATAAATGCAGGCACCATTAATTTATCTACCCTGCCAAAAGGGATTTATTTTTATACAGGCATAAATCAAACAGAAACTATAAAAGGTAAATTAATAAAAAACTGAAAAAATAACGCCTGAGCCACAGTAGTTAAAATTTATTACATTTGCCCCGAAAGTCAGGCTCGTAGCCTGACTTCAATTTTTAAACCTGCATGAGCCTTAAGCAATCGATAGATATTGAAAAATTACCGCGGCATATTGCCATAATAATGGATGGCAATGGCAGGTGGGCTAAGGAAAAAGGGAAAGACAGGCTTTTTGGGCATTTTCATGGGGTGGAAAGTGTAAGAAATATTGTAGAAGGCTGCGCCGAGTTAGGCATTGAATACCTTACCCTGTATGCTTTTAGTACAGAAAACTGGGATAGGCCAAAAGATGAAGTTACTGGCTTGATGGAATTGCTGGTGGAAACTATACGGCAAGAAGTGCCAACATTAAATAAAAACAATATTCGCCTGCATGTAATTGGCAATTTTGAAATGTTGCCGGCAGCAGCAAAAAAAGAGCTTGATGAGGCGGTTGCCGAAACTGAAAAAAATACAGGCTTAAACCTGATAATGGCTTTAAGCTACAGCAGCCGCTGGGAAATTACTGATGCCGTTAGAAAAATAGCAGTTGAGGTACAAAATAATAACCTTGCACCGGAAAATATTACGCAGGAAACATTGCAGCAATATTTATCAACAGCAAATTATCCTGACCCTGAATTGATGATAAGAACCAGCGGAGAATTTAGAATAAGTAATTTTTTATTATACCAGTTAGCCTATACCGAACTGTATTTTACTGATACACTTTGGCCGGACTTTAGAAAAGAAAATTTATACCAGGCAATTTTAGATTTTCAGCAAAGAGAAAGGCGTTTTGGCAAAACCGGGGAACAGATAAAAAACAGTGCAGAAGGGGTTTTGTAAACTTTCTGTTAGACTATTTAACAAATACTTTTAATTATTGCAAGTAACTTGCCGCTCTGATAAAAACTTGACTTTTGATGCCAAAACTTTACAAGACATTTTGCCTGGTTGTGATTGCTTTTATTACCACCCAAACTGCAAACGCCCAGTTTTCAAAAGATACAATTCCCGTTTCCGTAGATGTTGATCTTGAGCAAATTTTTAATGCAAAATCTCCTAAAGAATATATTATTGCCGCCATAAAAGTTACCGGCACACAATCGTTCGATCAAAATCTTATTGTTTCCATTTCCGGTTTAGCCCTTGGCGATAAAGTTATGCTCCCTGGTACTGATGCTTTTAGTAAAGCCATTAATAATCTTTGGAAACAAAATCTTATCTCCAATGTAGAAATATATTTTACCCGGCTTATTGGTAAAAATCTTCATATAGAAATTGCCATTACCGAAAGGCCCCGTTTGGCAAATTTTAAATTTAAAGGCATTAAAAAAGGCGAAGCCGATGACCTGTCAGCCAAAACCGGCCTTGTAAAAGGGCGTGTGGTTACAGAGAATATGAAACGGACTGCACAGGATAATATTCGCAAATATTTTGTTGATAAAGGTTACAGAAATATTGATGTACGCATCACAGAACAAAAAGATAATTCCATTTCTAATGCAGTTGCGTTTACCATTGATATTGATAAAAAAGGCAAAGTGCTCATTAATGAAATTATGTTTGCCGGTAATGATAATGTAAAAGACAACAAGCTTAAAAAGCAAATGAAAGGCACAAAAGAAATGAGCCGCTTAACTTTGTTTTCTTCAAAAGATAAAAACCCATATTCTGATAAAAAAACAGATGTAACTTTTAACGAATATCTTAAAGATTATGGTTATCTCTCGCCATCAAAAACCAAAGAAGCACTTGACCCTTATTTACGCTTAAAATTTTTAAGCTCTGCTAAATTTAATGAGGCAAAATATGCAGAAGATAAGATTAAGATAATAGATTATTACAATTCAATGGGTTACCGGGATGCATCCATTGCAGATGATACTTTAATGGCCAGTAGTAAAAATAATTTGAATGTTGCCATTAAAGTAAATGAAGGACGTCAGTATTATTTTGGAAACATAACCTGGAGAGGAAATACAAAATATTCCGATTCTCTTTTGGCCGTTTTTCTTGGGATAAAAAAAGGAGAGATTTACAATATTGAATCTCTCAATAAAAAATTAGGCAAGCAGGCTTCTCCCGATGGTGGTGATATAAGCAGTTTGTACATGGATGATGGTTATTTATTTTTTAGGGTTGAGCCGGTTGAAACTGCTGTTTACAACGACACTATTGATCATGAAATCCGCATTGTGGAAGGACCTCAGGCAACCATTGGCAATGTAGGCATTACAGGCAATGATAAAACAAAAGAATATGTTATACGCCGTGAGTTACGTACCATTCCCGGAGAAAAATTCAGCCGTGCAGATATCATCCGTACACAAAGAGAATTATCACAGTTAGGTTTTTTTAATCCTGAAAAAATCAGTCCGAATATTGTACCCAACGCAGATAACGGTACTGTGGATATTACCTGGGGGCTTGAAGAAAAATCATCCGATCAGTTAGAACTTTCTGCAGGTTTTGGCGGAGGCATTGGCTTAACAGGAACGCTGGGGGTAAGTTTTAATAATTTTTCTATCAATAATATCTTTAAAAAGAATGCATGGTCTCCTTTACCTACCGGCGACGGACAAAAGCTCAGCCTAAGGGTACAAAGCAATGGTAAAGCATTCCGCTCTTACAACTTTTCGTTTACTGAGCCTTGGCTTGGGGGTAAAAAAAGAAATTCTTTTACAGTAAGTTATTACAACACAAAATACTCCAATGCCTTCGATCCTCGTACAGGGCAATATTCAAAAAACTTTGCCGATTCATCTTTTATTAAAACAACAGGCTTTGGTATTTCGCTGGGCAAGCAATTAAAATGGCCTGATGATTATTTTTCATTGGTGTATTCATTTAATGTGCAGCAATACAAGTTAAAGAGTTATGATATTTTTCCCGGGTTAAGAAATGGAAATTCTACCAATATCAGTTTTAAACTGATTTTTGCCAGAAGTTCTGCTGGACCTAATCCTATTTTCCCAACCAGCGGATCAAACTTTTCTTTGAGCACACAATTAACGCCTCCATATTCATTGTTTAGAGATGCAGCTTTTTATAAAGACCCCGTTCAGAAATATAAATTTGTAGAATTTCATAAAGAAAGATTTAATGCAGAATGGTATGTGCCTATCGGCAAAGCGCATGGGGCAGAAAAGAACAAACAATTTATTTTAAAAGCGGCTGCCAAGTATGGCTTCATTGGCAGATATTCTGATAAAACAGATATCTCACCATTTGAACGCTTTCAATTAGGTGATGCAGGATTGAGTAACAGTACAGCAATTTTAGGGTATGATATTATTGCACACAGAGGATACCCGGTTTATGATAATTCCAACCCCAAAATAAATCCTGATCAGTCAACGGCCTCTCAGTATTTTACTATTTTTAATAAATATACTTTGGAGTTAAGATATCCGTTTAGCACAAGTGCCAGCAGCACAATTTAT
>JBKJLG010000259.1:0-8835 GCA_046596995.1 Chitinophagaceae bacterium | reverse complement strand
CTAAAACCTTCCGGGATATTTAGTGTTAAGCAATTTTATATAAGCAGTAAGGTCTTTATTGGCTTTTAAAACCTGAAGATTTGCATCTGAAATTATGGTAAAAGAATATTTTGCTGCCGGCAGCCACGAAACTTCTGAAGGTGCATTTCTTTTTAATTTATCCGCATAAGCCAACGCTGCATTGGCATCAGCAAACTGTGTAAAAATTAAAAAATTCCTGTCCTTATCAAATGCATCCCTGGTAATGTCTATTGCCTGCCCGGCAAATTTTTCACGGTTATAGCGGCTAAAAGCATTTCTTGCTTCGCTCATATAAACCGGATCAACTTTATCCAAAATCATGATAACATAATGCGGAACATTTTCTATTAAAGAAAAGGAACCGCTTACCAATGGTTTTACAACAACGGGTGCAGGCGTAATTACTTTTGCTTTTGTTGTTGTATCTGGCTTGGGTATGGGCGGTACATTTATAACCAATGCCGGTTTTTTATCTGCAGGTTTATCATTAAGTAATCTTAAAGAATCTTCTTTAGATCTGGTAACATTTAATGCAGTTAAGTAACCTTCTATTTCACTTCTTCTTTGCAACACATCAATCATTGTAGTTGCCTTACTTTGCAACAAAGAGTTTGGGTAAAGATTAATGATGTTTTGCAAAGTGTTTATTGCCTGGCTATCTTTTTTCTGCTTAACGTAATAAACCGCTTCAATGTAAAGAAGTTGGGGGCTCCAGTAATTTTTTGTATAAAGGCTGTCTGCAATTTTTTTCTCTTTTAAAGCCTTATCAAAATTTCCTTCAATAAAAAGGTTGTAAATGTTTTCATACTTTTTGGTAACCACCGGGTCAGCTACACCCTGCCTTATAGCATTAGGGTTTGTAATAAATTGTGCAAACCTTGTGTTGGCAAATTTGCCTGTTAATAAATTTTTATATTGATTTGCCTTTGCAAGATTGCCCAGTTTTTTATAGCAATAATATAAATTTAGGTACAATTCACCTTCATACAATTTTTCCGGAAAACGCTGTAAAGATGTTTCGTACATAGTAACAGCCATACGGTAATCTTCCAGTTCGTTTTGGTAAATTTTACCAAGATCAAATAACGAGGATGCAACCAGGGCATTTGACGCAGTTAATTTTTCTGCAGTGGATGGCAAGTTATCAACCATTACATCGTAGCTGTATTCGTTATTAAAGCCTGCATTTAATGCACTGTCTTTGGCCAGCAAGGTTGATGCAACATCGGTAATGGGAGAGATATAATTTACGTTTACCTCGTTGGCGGCTTTACGGCGCCAGTTATCTACATTAGACCGCTGCCCCCATCTGCTTAAAAATTCATTAAAGCCTTTTGCTTTTATTGATGAATTATAAAAGTACCATTCACCTTTATCATTGGTTGTAAAAATATCAGATGACTCATTTTTTGTTGATGAAAAAATATTTGATGTATTGATAATATTAATAGCATCATCTTTTAAGCCCTGTTGCTTGCGTATATTTTTTAAAAGTTTTTTAATGTATGCTTCTCTTTCTGCCAAAGGCATTTGTGCAATAGATTGCAGGCTGTCTTCTCTGTCAATAATATTTATTTTTTCTACTATTTTTGTCAATGATTTTTTTAAAGCCTGTATCTCTTTGCTTCTTTCAAGTAAAATATCATCGTTAATATCAAGACTATCATATAGTGCTGAAGCTAACCGGTAATTGCGTTTTGCAAAAGCGATGTCAGCAAGTTGCAAATAAGCCAGATTCTTGTAATCTGAATTTAATACATTGTAAAAAAGACTTTTATTAAATAAAAACGCTGCAGATGTTGTATCATTTTTTTCCAATGCAAGTTCACCGGCTGCGTAATACACTATATCCCGGTAAGTATCATACTTATCCCTTTTAGCCATTTTTAAAAGAGAGGCAATACTGTTGTCAACCGTTTTTTCATCATCTGTAGAATACATTTTTGCGTTGTTGAGGTTGGCATAAATATCCATCAACGGATCAGTTGTATGCTTAATCGCTTTGCTGTAATATTCCGAAGCTTTTTTAAGTTGCCTGGTATTTTCAAATAGTTGCGCCAGTAAAAATTCCCGGCGGGCTTTATCCTGCTTATCATCTGCGGCAGCCAATGCTTTTTCTAAATGTGCAGCAGCGCTATCGTACATGCGTTGCTTGTAAAACCAATAAGCATTTACTTCTTCCAGGTCTGAGCGCAACCTTGTAGGAAAATTCTTATCATATTTTAATGTATTTATCAATCCTGCAGATTCAGAATAGTCTTCTAATTCTATTAATGTTCTAATCTGCCAAATGAGTGCATCGTTACGGCTTGGCGGAACAGTAAAAGTTTTTGAGAGAAGTGAAGGAGTTTCTTTGTTAGCTATGCTTATGTTATTACCGGAAGCATTTACGTTAGCGCCAACAATCAACTGGCTTTCATCCTTTTTTTTACGGGGGAAAAGGTTGTAGTTAATAAACTGAAACGTCATTGAGGCAGAATCAAATTCTTTTTGATAATAATAGGCTTTGCCAATAATGAGGTACAAATTATCTACCCAATCATTACGCAAATCATGTAAAAGAATACCGGCTGTTGCTTTATAAATAGCCGAGTCCAATTCAGTTTTTTGTGCAGATGTAGCAGCAAGTGAATAACCATAAAAAGGGAGTAGCCTGTTGTAATTATCTTTATTGGCAATACGTGCTCTTTCTAAAACCTGGTTTATGCGGTTGTTGGCATTAAAATGATAATTGTAATGCGTAACGGTGTTCTGCATTATTCTTTTGGTAACAGTAAATTTTTTTTCGCCTGTTTTCTCAGATTTTAGTGTTTTGTTTTTAAACTTTTGAGGTTTATCTTTTTGTATATCAAAAGTAATTGTGCCCAACTGTGCAAAGGCTGGTATAAAATAAAGTGATAAAATAAAAACAGTGATGGTTACAGCCAGGTTACGCATGTATGGTGTTAAGTTTTACTAACAATTTTATTTGGGGCAAAGCTTATCTTCAATAAACTCCTTTAAAGCAAAAATATTTTAAAAATACGGTTATTTTAAGCCAATATTGTATTAAATGGCTACGCTGCATTATTTTTAACACGCTAAAAATATTTAATGATAATACCCGGAGCCAATAGCACTTTAAAGCGCATGCGCAACCGTTACCGGTTAGTGGTTATGAATGATGATACTTATGAAGAAGTAGTAACTTTTAAATTAAGCCGTTTTAGTGTTTACATTTTACTTAGCACCTTGTTTGTTGTTTTGGTTGGCTTAACTGTAGCCCTCATTGCTTTTACACCGCTTAAATTATACATTCCCGGCTTTGGAGATGCCAGGCAAGCGAAAGAATACCAGAACCTTAAAGTGAAAGCAGATTCCATTGAAAAAACACTCATTTATAAACAACAATATATAGATAACATTACCAAAGTGTTAAAAGGAGATGTTGTACAACAGGACACTGCGCAATTGAAATTGAATAATCTTGAAAAAAGCCATGACTGAATTTAATAAACCTGTAAAAAGAAATAATGCACAATTGTGGCAATATGCAAGTATTGGCGGGCAATTATTTATTAGCCTGGGCATAGGTGTTTTCTTAGGCTTAAAGGCAGATGAGTGGATGAATTTTAAATTCCCCTTATTGGTATGGATATTACCTTTGCTTATATTAATTGCCATGATCACCCGGTTGATAAGAGCCACCTCAAAAAAAAATGACCAACAGTAAAAAAATATTTATCCCGATAATTATAGTTTTTATAATAATTAATGCTATTGTAATTACAGGTAAATCTTTTTTAAGCAATAAAGGGTTTGATATTGATTTTTTAATCTGTGCCAACCTTTTACTTTTTGCCATAAGCCTTGGCGGAGCTTTTATTCAGACAAGAGGACTTCAATCTTCCAATACAAATGTATTTGTGCGGGGTGTGTATGCATCCATGATGCTGAAAATGTTTGTGTGCATGATTGCCGTACTTATTTATGTTTTTATTTATAAAACCGAAATCAACAAACCTTCATTATTTACCTCAATGGGTTTATACATTGTATATACAGTGATAGAAGTAAGCAGCTTATCAAAACTTGCCCGGAAAAAAACCGATGCCTAAAAAAGAATCTCCTTTACATTCTCTTTCATCTTTTTTACCCGATGGCGCTTTTGAAAGCGTTGTACATTATTTGCAGGAATACAAAGTACACTTAACCGTTACCAGGGAGCGTAAAAATATTTTGGGTAATTACCGCAATAAAATATTTGATAAAAATCACCGCATAAGTGTAAACGGAAATCTTAATAAATATTCTTTTTTAATTACGCTGTTGCACGAGCTGGCACATTTGCTTACGCATGAAAAGTACGGACACCGCATACAGCCACATGGAACTGAATGGAAGCAGGAGTATGGAAAAATATTATTACAATTTATTCCTAAAAAAACATTTCCTGCGGAGATAGAAAAAATATTATTGACGGAGCTTAAAAACCCTGCTGCCAGTACCTGTGCAGAGCCAAACTTAACCCGGGCTTTACGGCACTACGATGCAAAAAAAGAAGGGCTTTTTTTAATTGAAGAATTGGAGTCAGGCAGTTTTTTTAAAATAAAATCAGGCGCAATATTTATAAAAGGTGAAAAAATAAGAAAGCGTTTTAAATGCGAAGAAGTAGCCACTAAAAAAATATATCTCTTTAGCCCTGTGTACGAAGTGGAGAAAGTGAATTAGACAAGTTCTTTTTGCATCCAAACATCGCATCCGTTATGTCCGCTGTTGCCCATCGGGTTGTTTAAAAAAGTAAATCCAAACTTTTCGTACATGGATATGGCAACTATTAATTCTTTCATTGTTTCAATATATATTTTTTTATAACCTGATTGCTTTGCGGCGGCAATACATTTTTCCATCAAAAATTTGCCAACACCTTTACCTCTTGCAGCCGGGTTTAGATACATTTTAACCAGTTCGCAGGTTCCGTAATCAAGTCCGTCTGTGGGATAGATGCCTGCACCACCAACCACTTGGTTATTTATTGTAGCCACAAAATATTTTGAACGATCTTTTTTAAAAACTTTATAAAGATCATCTGTAGTTTCATCATAATAAACAGTGCCCGGCTTGGCGAGATTATATTCAGTAAGAGCGTCTCTGATAATTTTTGCCAGTATAATGTTATCGTCCTTTAAAATTTCTCTGAATTGTAATTCCGCATTCACTTTTTAAAATTTGTGGTAAAGATATAAGCAGTTTCACTATTGATAAAAAAGCAATTTTTCATTAGTCTAAAAAATCTATCTTTAACCCCTGTTAAATTGTTTATTAACCATTCTTATTTTTGCAAGCTGTAAAAAAATACACTGAAGAAGAATTGATCTTTTCTCTGCGACAGCAGGATAAGCAGGCGTTCTCGTACCTGTACGACAATTACTCAGACGCATTGTATGGGCTTATTTTTAAAATGGTAAATGATAAGGAACTTGCTGAAGATATTTTGCAGGAAGCTTTCATAAAAATTTGGAACAACTTTAATAATTATGATAGCCAGAAAGGAAGACTGTTCACCTGGATGATAAACCTTACGAGAAATCTTACCATTGATACTTTGCGCAGTAAGGGTTACAAAAAGCAAAGAAAAATCTACAGTGATGAGAATTCCGTAAATAATTTTAGCGATAACAGCAATAGTACCGCTAAGTACGATGCCATGGGAATACGAAAGCAATTAACCCTCCTAAAAAATGATCAAAAGGAAATTATAGACCTTGCTTATTTTGGGGGCTTTACGCAGGATGAAATTTCTAAACAGCTTTCCATACCCTTAGGCACGGTTAAAACAAGAATGCGTGCTGCTATTATTGAATTAAGAAAAATATTGAATTAAAATTGGACATTAAAGACATCATATCAACCGGCTTACTTGAACTTTATGTTACCGGTCTCGCTAATAATGAAGATGTAAATACGGTCGAGCAATGGTCTGCACAGTATCCCGAAGTGAGAAAGGAGATAGGTGAACTGGAACGTATTATGGAAGCATACGCTCTATCTGTAGCAATTGAACCGGATAGCAGTTTAAAACAAAAAATATTATCAAAATTAGATGACAATAAACTTACTCAAAAAACAAATTTATACTCAACCAACAGAGGCGGTAATGAAATAAATACTTTAGCATTTGAGCAAGACAACGATGCAAAGGTCCATTCCATGCCCTCTTATTTTAAACTCGCAGCAGCAGCATGCATTGTATTGTTGTTGGGCAGCCTGGTGGCAAATTATATACTATACAATAAGTACAATTCAGATAAAAGTCAGAGCCTTGTATATACACAGCGGTATGATTCTGTCGTTAATTTGCGGAAAACTGATTCCGCAGTAATGCTTGCATTGCAACAAAAAATTTCGGAGCGAAATAATAACCCCTTAAAAAATCCTAATACTTTTCCCCAATCTAATAACATTACTAATGCTAACGAAGGCATAAGTGAATATGCAAATGTTGCGGGTGACAAATATTCTGTACCGGTGGTTTTAAAAGGTACCAAAAAATCGCCTGATGCTCTGGCAAAAATATTTTGGATGAAAAATACAGGTGCAGTGTATGTTGATGCTACTTTTTTACCGCATGCACCGCAAGGCAAGCAATACCAGCTATGGGCAATCGTTAATGGTGCACCTGTAGATGCCGGTATGATTAAAACGGATAATAGTACTTACAAAATTCAAAAAATGAAATCTTTTGGATCCGCAGAAGCATTTGCTATTACTTTAGAAAATACCGGTGGTAGCGCAACCCCTACAATGGAAGATATGGTTGTAAAATCTAAAACCTGATCTCTCTTCCTAACTATCCCTTTCTTTTATTATTATTTTTCCGCGATATCTTTTTTCATTAAATAATTTAGTTGAGAACTATTTTAGTTCATAAAATCTTTATCATAAAAAAGAGTAAAAAAAAATCAATCCATTCTTTTTCATCTTTCGTAACTGTTTGCAGAAATAAATCTTAAACTTAAATTTTACAAAATGAAAAAGTTCAAACAAATAGGACTCGTAATCCTTACTGCATTATTTGCCAATGCATCTTTTGCACAAATGGAAAAAACAGTTATGGTTGGCGGAGCAGAAATGTATCCTTCAAAAAACATTGTTCAAAATGCAGTCAATTCAAAAGACCACACAACTTTAGTTGCGGCTGTAAAAGCTGCCGGGCTTGTTGAGACATTATCATCAGCCGGACCATTTACCGTATTTGCACCAACCAACAGCGCGTTTGATATGCTACCTGCAGGTACGGTTGCAACACTCGTTCAACCTGCAAACAAAGCTATGTTAACCGGTATATTAACCTATCACGTAGTATCAGGTAAATTTAGCTCTAAAAGTTTAAAGAAATTGGTGAAAGCTGGAAAAGGTACTGCTGAATTAACTACGGTTGCAGGGGGTAAATTATTTGTTATGCGTAAAGATGGCAAACTCTTGATTAAAGATGCAAAAGGTGGAGTTGCTGAAATTACAATTAAAGATGTTAATCAAAGTAACGGAGTTATTCATGTTATCAATAAAGTTTTGATGCCTTCTTAAGTCATTTTTAAAAATATTATCAAATGCCTGCATAATTGCAGGCATTTTTTATTTAAATTAATTTGTATTCTTTTTTAAAACAATTATTTTATGATGATTACATTTGCTGCATTTATTTTTTATTAAAGAAAGAAATGTATTTAAACAAGAAAGTTGTTGTCGTTTTACCTGCTTATAACGCGGCATTAACCCTACAGCAAACTATTAACGAAATTCCGAAAGATATTGTTGATGAAATTGTGTTGGTAGATGATAACAGCTCAGATGATACAATTGCTATTGCAAAAGAAATAGGTATCTCACATATTATAATACATGAAAAAAATAAAGGCTATGGCGGTAATCAAAAATCTTGTTACCGCAAAGCATTGGAACTTGATGCTGATATAATTGTGATGCTTCATCCCGATTATCAATATACTCCTTTGTTGATAATGCCAATGGTATCAGTAATTGCCAACGGTTTGTACCCTGTGGTTTTTGGCTCACGCATTTTAGGTAAAGGGGCATTAAAGGGTGGTATGCCATTGTATAAATACTTTGCCAACAGGCTCCTTACATTTACGCAAAATGTTTTAATGAATCAAAAGCTTTCTGAATATCATACAGGCTACAGGGCTTATAACAGAGAGGTATTAAAAAAGGTTGACTTCGATAAAAATTCTGATGATTTCATTTTTGATAATGAAATGATAGCCCAGATATTTTATAACAATTTTGAAATTGCAGAAATTACCTGTCCTACAAAATATTTTGAAGAAGCTTCCTCAATAAATTTAAGCCGCAGTATTCAATATGGTTTCGGGGTATTGCGTGTTTCAATTCTTTATTTTTTTACCAAGATTGGTATTTATAAATGGAAATTATTAGCGCCATAAAACAACGAAGAATTGACAGGCTTTATTTGCCAGTTATAATTTTTTCTTCAATTCTTTTTTTTATACCCAACCTTGGGCTGATAAATTTGTTTGACTGGGATGAAATAAATTTTGCAGAATCTGCCAGGGAAATGATTGTTACAGGCAACTATCACCAGGTGCAGATCAATTTCCAGCCATTTTGGGAAAAACCTCCTTTGTTTTTTTGGCTACAGGTTGTAAGCATGAAAACTTTTGGCATTAATGAATTTGCTGCACGGCTGCCCAATGCTATTTTTGGCTGCATTTCCTTAATCACATTTTTTTTAATTGGTAAAAAGCATAAAACTCCAACCTTCGGGTTTTTATGGGCCATGGCTTATTTGGGCAG
>JBKJLG010000228.1:0-2928 GCA_046596995.1 Chitinophagaceae bacterium | reverse complement strand
TTGTTTCTCCCGCTCTCCTTCAATCTTATGTTCTAACTGATATTCTGCCAAAAAACCACAGAACACAGCCAGGAACAACATTAAAAATTCCCAGAAATAATCTTTCCATGTTTTCCTTCCGTGGGTGGGATGGGTGTGATGATGTACTTCCATATCTTTTATGTCTGATGTAGGATTTATGATTTCTGATGTTTCAGTAGCTGCTTGAATGGGTGCATCAGTTGAAGGTGTATTCAACGGCTCCTTTTCTTCATTGCTGCTATCTCTTATATTTTCTTCCATTACTTATTACAGGTTATATTCTTTTTGAATTAACTCGATTAAGAGTGCTGCTTTTTCTTTTAATTGTTCTAAAAACTGGTGTAAAAGAGTAGAACTGGTAGCCCAATAGTTAAGTTTATTAATTGTTTCATTTAGTATAGTTGGAGGGTTCTCTTTTAATTGGGGATTTCCTTCTGGTTTTTTAATAAAGACCGTGTCTTTCATCAGGTTCGTCATCCTCTTAAAAATAGCAGCGTCAAATATTTTGCTGGAATAAAAACGATAATCCATGAGCAGGGTTTCCTCTTGTTCCTGTTGCCTGAGTATACGTCTGTATAACACATCATAAGCAATAATTTTATCAGCAATAGATTGATTCCTAATTAATCTAAGCCCACCTGAATTTTTTAATTGTTGTATAGTTCCATCAGCAGAAAAGAAAGCACTTCTGCGGGAAATGTTCCGACCCCAATAATAAACTGCGGACCCGTTTTGGAGTTGCTTGCCTTCAATTAAAGCATTAGTTAAGGAGTCAGACATCTCAAGCCTGGTTTCCCTCCATTCATTTAAACTTGTAATGGAAACTATATCTAACTTTAGGTCTTCCACCAATGACTGCATAAATTGTTTTTCCCTGTCTTTCTCAATCTTATGCTCCAGTTGATACTCTGCCAAAAATCCACAGAACACAGCCAGGAACAACATTAAAAATTCCCAGAAATAATTTTTCCATGTTTTCTTTCCGTGGGTGGGATGGGTGTGATGGTGTACTTCCATATCTTTTTCAGTTTGTGGTTTGTGGCTTGTAATTTGCGGTTGTTCAACAGTCATACTTTCTTCCGTTAAAGGTAGATTCTCTTCTTGTGGCTGATTTATTTTTTCTTCTTCACTCATTTTTTTAAATGATATTCTTTTTGTAAATATTTCAGTAAATCTGCCCCTGCAACTTTCAATTCTTCTACAGCTCCTGTAATTCCCTTTTTTGTTCCATGCATATAAACTGCAAAAACAGACATTTGCTGAAGCAAATCATTATCTGCAATACGTAAGGGAGGATTTTCAGTTGTTTGTTTTATCTCGTCATTAATTCCCTCCATCTTTAAAAACACAGCTGGATAAAAAATTTTGGCTGCCATTTTTTTATATTCTGTGAATTCTGTTTCATTTACAGATTCCAGCAAATGTATCAAGGGGAACTTTTCGTAATAGCTCATAATTTTATTTGACGTACTAAGGTTTTTTATAAGCCTGAAATTACCGGAGTTCTTTAGCTGTTCAAATGTTCTGTTGTTGGTTGTTAATGGCATTAACCGTGGTGCAAGTCGTGCCAGGTAATATAATCGCCCAGTATTTTCAGCAACCTGCGAAGAGTTGTTTAAAATATTGATAAGACTATCCATCATTAGTGTGCCTTTTTTAATTTGTTCAAGATGTTTAGTAAAAACTTGCTGATCACTTTTCAGGTCTTCAACAAGTGATTCAATGTATTGCTTT
Organism: Chitinophagaceae bacterium; assembly: GCA_046596995.1. Classification (GTDB taxonomy): domain Bacteria; phylum Bacteroidota; class Bacteroidia; order Chitinophagales; family Chitinophagaceae; genus Ginsengibacter. The sequence goes on along the minus strand of JBKJLG010000228.1, from coordinate 1,173 downwards.
TCCCGTTGATGTTCTATCACATGCTCTAACTGATATTCTGCCAAAAAACCACAGAACACAGCAAGGAACAACATTAAAAATTCCCAGAAATAATCCTTCCATGTTTTCTTTCCATGAGCAGGATGTGTATGATGATGTACTTCCATATCTTTTGAAGTTTCGGTTTGTGGGTTATGTGTTATGAGTTGTTCCGATTCGGCAATTGATTCAGCAGATGAAATGTTTTCATCCGTCGGCTCGTTGTTTACCGGTTGCTCTTGCGGAATTTCTTCCGGTGGTATATATTTTTTTTCACTCATATTATTCCAGGTGATATTCTTTGCGCAGCTCCTGCAATAGCTTTTGATTGGTTGATATATAATCTTTCATCGGCAGGGTTCTTGTTGATACCAGCATGGTTTTATAAAACAATATCATATTGATTACTTCACCCTTATTAAAAGATGGGAGGTTTAATATCTCGACCTTTATGGTTGAATTGCCTGCCCGGTAGCGGGCAATAAGGTCAATATTATAAGCAGTTTCATCAATCTTCCTCAATTCATTGATCCAGTTAAAGTCATAATGCTTCAATATAAATGGTTTTACAGGGCTGGCAAAGTATTGGTATTCCTGATCGTTTCTGTCACGAACATTGTTGATATACACACTTAATTCTCCAAATAGTTTTTGGATGTTGGCACTTTTAAAATACCTGAGAGAGCCTGATCCCTTGAGTTGGTTTAATACGCCGTCCTTCGGTTCAAAGGTATAACTGGTAAAAAGATAGAACACCGTCGTATATGACGTATAAAATTCTTTTGGCAAATTGGTCAAAGAACTGTCTCTAATAAAACTTACCAAATAATCACAGTTTTTTTCTTTTCCAATTCTTCCTTCAATTTTTTTAGCAAATATCATAGAGTCGGCATACAACTCATCATACAATGCTTTTGCATATTCTTTTTCCCGTTGATGCTCTATTACATGCTCCAACTGATACTCTGCTAAAAATCCACAGAACACGGCAAGGAAAAGCATTAAAAATTCCCAAAAATATTCTTTCCATGTTTTCTTTCCGTGACCGGTATGTGCATGATGATGTACTTCCATGTCTTTTGAAGTTTCGGTTTGTGGGTTATGTGTTATGAGTTGTTCCGATTCGGCAATTGATTCAACAGATGAAAGGTTTTC
>JBKJLG010000210.1:0-7504 GCA_046596995.1 Chitinophagaceae bacterium | reverse complement strand
ATTGGTTTGGTTTTGCCGGAGCTAAAAGGTAAACTGGGTGGTGTAGCCCAAAGAGTGCCAACCATTACAGGCTCACTTACAGAATTAACTACAGTGCTTAATAAAAAAACAACGGTTGAAGAAGTGAATGCCGCCATGAAAGCTGCCAGCAATGAGAGCTTTGGCTATAACGAAGATGAAATAGTTAGCACAGATATTATCGGTATACATTTCGGTTCTCTGTTTGATGCAACACAAACAAAAGTGTTAACCGTAGGCGATACACAACTGGTAAAAACAGTTAGCTGGTACGATAATGAAATGAGTTATGTTTCTCAATTAGTGCGTACTGTACATTTCTTTGCAGGGCTGATTAATAAGTAGGATTTTGGTAATTGCGTATTAAAAAATATAGATTTTATAACAACAAGCCGTAGCGTTTTGCTGCGGTTTTTTATTTAAATTTGAATAATAATTTCCCAATTATGGATAGCGAATTATTAAAACGAATTACAATAAATCCCGGAATATTTAATGGCAAGCCAATTATACGGGGAATGCGTTTCAAAGTTTCAGATGTTTTAGGCTATTTATCCGCCGGCATGTCAATTGAAGAAATATTAGCAGACTTCCCCTATTTAGAGAAAGATGATATTGCTGCTTGCCTTGAATACGCTTCAAAAAAATTAGATCATCCTGTAATATCTGTAAAATTAGATGCCGCCTAATCTGGAATTCTGGATAGATAATAATTTACCTCCACAGATGGCCAAGTGGTTAAAGGATGATTTTAATGTATCTGCTAAATCTTTTTATGATCTCAATCTTCAAGCTACTGATGATAAAGTTATTTTTGAAATAGCAGCAAACAAACTCAATACAATAATCATAACAACAAAAGATATTGATTTTGTAAAACTATCTAAAGTAAGAATCTCTTTGCCCAAAATACTTTATTTAAATGTTGGAAATATTTCTAACAGAAAATTAAAACAATTAATCTACAAATCTTTTAAGCAGGTTTTAGTAATGTTTTTAGAAACAGACGAATTTCTGATTGAAATTAATAATGAATCATGAGCAAATTTTCCAACTACAATTTCAGCAATCAAAAAGCATTAATACGGGTAGATTTTAATGTGCCACTCAATGATAAATTTGAAATAACTGATGATAACAGGATGAAAGCCTCGTTGCCATCCATTCAAAAAATTTTAAAAGATGGCGGAAGCGTTATTTTAATGTCGCATTTTGGCAGACCAAAAGATGGTCCGTCAGAAAAATATTCTCTAAAACATTTGGTCAACCCTTTAAAGGAACTAATAAACCAATTAACAGATAAACCAATCAACTTTGTTTTTGCAAAAGATAGCATTGGAGATGATGCGGTTAGCAAAGCAAAAAATCTACAACCCGGTGAAGTTCTTTTATTAGAAAATTTGCGGTTTTACAAAGAAGAAGAAAAAGGAGATGAAAGCTTTGCAGAAAAGCTTAGTAAGCTTGGTGACGTGTATGTAAATGATGCCTTTGGCACTGCTCACAGGGCACATGCTTCTACCGCTATTATTGCAAAATATTTTTCTCAGGATAAAAAAATGTTTGGACTACTGATGGAAAAAGAAGTGGCAAGTGCAGAAAAGATTATGCACAAAGCCGATAAGCCATTTCTGGCAATTATTGGCGGCGCAAAAGTTTCTGATAAAATATTAATTATTGAAAATTTACTAGATATTGCAACCGACATTATTATTGGCGGCGGCATGGCTTATACTTTTATGAAAGCGCAAGGTGGTAAAATTGGTAATTCATTATGCGAAGATGACCGATTAGAAACAGCAAATGATTTAATGAAAAAAGCAAAAGAAAAAAATGTTTGTATTCATCTGCCAATGGATTCTGTTATCGCTGATAAGTTTGCACCGGATGCAGCTGTTTCCAGTTCTTTGAGTAAAAATATCCCTGATAACTGGATGGGACTGGATATTGGAACAATGGCTGTTGAACATTTCTCAAAAATAATTGCTGCCTCAAAAACCATTTTATGGAACGGGCCAATGGGCGTTTTTGAAATGGAAAAATTTCAGCATGGTACAAAAATAATTGCAGAAGCGGTTGCAGAGGCTACAGCAAATGGCGCATTCTCTTTAGTGGGCGGCGGCGATAGTGTAGCTGCCGTAAATAAATTTAATTTGGCGGATAAGGTAAGCTTTGTAAGCACCGGTGGCGGTGCAATGCTTGAATACTTTGAAGGGAAAAAATTACCTGGAATAGCAGCAATACAATTATAGAAGAACTTTCCAAGTCCTCTCCAAATGGAGAGGACTTAGGGTGAGGTTAAAGCAGTAAATTACCGGGAATACCAGCAATACATTTTTAAAAGAACTTCCGAAGTCTCTCTCACAATTGTAAAAGAATTTCAAAAGTCCCTCTCCATATGGAGAGGGATTTAGGGTGAGGTAAATAAAGCTGCAAAAATTGAAAGGGACTTAAGGTGAGGGGTAAGGTGTAATATTGACAGTTAAAATGTTAAGCATGAGATTTGCTCAAATCAATTATCTTTAATTAAAATAAATTAAAAATGAAATCAAGAACAGGTTTATACGTCGTTTTAGGAATAGTAGTATTGTTATTCTTTTGGGGTTGTGGTGCCTACAATGGATTAATTGGTGTAGACCAGGAAGTAAAAGGCAAATGGGGTAATGTAGAAACCAACTACCAGCGCAGAACTGATCTCTACAACAGTGTAATTAAAACCATTGAAGGATCAGCTAACTTTGAAAAATCTACTTTGAAAGAGGTGATAGAAGCAAGATCAAGAGCAACTTCTATAAATGTAAATTTAGATGATTCAGCAAGTTTGGGCAGATACCAGCAGGCACAGGCGGGCTTGCAAAGTTCATTCGCAAGATTGATGGCTGTTGCTGAAGCTTATCCTGATATAAAATCAACAAAAGCATTTCAGGATTTTCAAACACAGATAGAAGGAACGGAGAACCGCATTAATGTTGCCCGGCAGGATTTTAATGGCGCAGTGCAAACCTATAATCTTAAAGTAAAAAAATTCCCTAACAATATTTTTGCAGGCTTATTTGGTTACCGCGAAAAGCCATTTTACAAATCTGATGCAGGAAGCGAAAGAGCACCTGATGTACAGTTCAATATTAAATAAACAAGTAAATGTTTTCTCTTTTTAAAAAGAAGCCATTTTTTTCGCAGGAAGAAAATGATAAAATCGTTGCTGCCATTCGTGAAGCTGAAAAACGAACGAGTGGTGAAGTTAGAGTGTTTGTGGAGGGAAAATGCAAATTTATTGACCCTATCGACAGGGCTTTGGAAATTTTTGCTGAATTGCAAATGCAAAATACTAAAGACAGAAATGCCGTATTGGTTTATGTTGCCATTAAAGACAGGCAGCTTGCCATCTTTGGTGATAGCGGCATTAATAATAAGACAGGGCATCAATACTGGGAAGATGAAGTAGCTAAAATGATCTCGCTTTTTAATAAAGAAAATTATGGTGAGGGCATAAGCAATTGTGTAAATGATATCGGGCAGGCACTCCAGCATTATTTTCCTTATGATAAACTAGAGGATAAAAACGAATTGCCTGATGAAATAATTTTTGGAAAATAGATCAATGAAGAAATTCCTCTTAATATTTATTCTTTTTTGTTACCACCAGGTAAGCGCTCAAAAAATATTTGACAAGCCCAATCCGCCGCAGGCAGTAAATGATTTTGGAAATTTTCTTGAGCCTTTTCAAAGAGAAGCTTTAGAAAGAAAGATAAGAGCTTATAATGATAGTACTTCTTCAGCTATTATTATTATCACTGTACCTGATCAGCAGGGATATGACATTGCAGAGCTTGCTTTAAAGTACATGAGAGAATGGAAGCCTGGTATTGCTGACAGAGATAATGGAATAATAATTCTGGTATCAAAAGCTGAAAGAAAAGCCAGGATAGAAACCGGCTATGGCATGGAAGGTGTTGTACCGGATATTACAGCAAAGCATATTATTGATGAAAGGATGATCCCCTTTTTTAAAGAGCAGGATTACTACCGCGGTTTTGATAATGCTGTAGATGCAATAATATTAGCGGCGGCGGGAGAATACAAGGCAGTTAAATCAAATAAGAAAGGCACATCAAGTCTCTTTAAATCTATTATTTTTATCATCATCATTATTATATTTCTTTTATCAAGAATTGGTGGCGGCGGTGGGGGTTCTTATATGAGCCGCAGAGGATCATCAGGCTTAGGCGCACTGCCCTGGTTTTTAATCGGGAGTGCTTTGGGCGGTGGTGGCAGAAGCAGCGGCGGATGGGGAGATGGTGGAGGCGGAGGTTTTGGTGGCTTCGGCGGCGGCTCAGGAGGTGGAGGTGGTGCCAGCGGCGGATGGTAGATTTATCATTTTACTAAAACCACATAATTATTACAGCCGTATATGTAAAAAATGTAATAATTATGATGAAGCACTTTTTCAATAAATCTTTCTATGGATTTTTAATTTTAATAAGTTTTGTTTTTGTTAGCAGTTGCAAAAAAGACAATACTTCCATTCCTGTAGTTCCTGTTATAAAGCCTAATCTGGTTTTTTATACAATTAACACCGGTAACCAATTAATAAAATACAATGCAAATGCAGTTGAAACAGCTCAATCAACTGTAGCAATTACCGGTTTACCCGCTGGTGAATCAATATTGGCGGCAGATTTTCGTCCGGCTACTGGAGAATTGTATGCAGTAACTTCTGCTAGCCGTATTTATATTATCAATATTACGACTGGTGCAGTAAGGCCTGTTGGAACTTCATCCTTTACTCCCGCAATTTCCGGTACATCAGTTGGGCTTGATTTTAACCCGACGGTAGATCGCATAAGACTGGTAACTTCCTCAGGTCAAAATCTGCGGCTTAATCCTGAAACAGGAGCAGTGGTAGCGACCGATGGCGCAGTAAATGGTGTAACCAATCCTAATATAACAGCAGTTGCTTATTCAGGTAATACTGCGGGTTCTACAACAACTGTATTGTATGATATTGATATTACAACACAAAAACTTTACAGGCAAATTCCTCCCAACAACGGAACATTGGTTGAGGTTGGCTCATTGGGTGTTACCGCAACCGGTGAGGCTGGTTTTGATATTTCTCCAGACGGTTCAGTTGCTTTAGCCTCTTTAACTGTTGGTGGGGTAAATAACCTATACCAGATAGATACAACCTCAGGCAAAGCTTCACTTTTAGGAAAATTTGGTTCTGCTACATCTGTTACGGCTGTAGTTATTCCGGTTAAGCCTGTTGCTTATGCTCTGGATGATGCAAACAACCTTATAATTTTTAACCCTACAATTTCAAGCACAATTATTACAAAAACAATTACCGGGTTGGTTGCGGGCGAAACATTATTAGGGTTAGATTTTAGACCAGTGAACGGTCAATTATATGCCCTTTCCAGTTCCAGTACATTGTACACTATAAATGCATCATCTGGGGCAGCCACCGCTGTTAGTCTCGTACCCTTTACAACATTGCTGTCCGGTACAAGTTTTGGGTTTGATTTTAATCCAACAGTTGACAGGATAAGAGTAGTAAGTAATACCGGACAAAATTTAAGATTGCATCCTGATTTTGGAACAGTAGCATCCAGCGATGGTAATTTAAATCCTGGAGCTCCTGCGATAAGTGCAGCTGCGTATACTAATAATTTTGCAGGGGCAACTACAACAACGCTTTTTGTAATTGACCATGCCACTGATAAATTATATACACAAAATCCTCCTAACGCTGGTACACTAGTAGAAGTAGGATCCCTTAATATTAATGTAGAAGCCGCTAACGGATTTGATATAGGAAGTACATCCGGCATAGCGTATGGAGTTTTTACTGTGGCAGGTATTCAATCTCTTCACACAATTAATTTAACCACTGGTGCTGCTACAAAAATTGGAGATTTTTCAAAAGCGGTAAGAGGGTTTACTGTAGGACTTGGATTTTAATTCAAAAAACTTTAAAATAAAAAATGCAGATTTTACAGTCTGCATTTTTTATTTTGACACTTTACGAAGAAAGTGTAGGATCTTATTGGGTATTGTCCTTTGTATTTTTACTATCCCTGTATTTTTTTATACCATACCCAATCCCTGCGGCGAGTAACAAACTTAATCCCCCATCAATAGGCACATCAGCCGGTGCAGGAGGAAGACCTCCGCCCTGTGCTATTGTAAATAATGGAAAATATAATGTGATAATTGCAGCGATAAATAAATATATATTTCTCTTCTTCATATTAAAATTAGTTATGGTTGTATAAGTAAAGGCTGGTGATTTTGTTTTCACCAGCCTTTTATTTTATTTTTTTATTACCTGCTCAGTAATGCTGATACCATTGCCTTTAACCTTTAGCTGGTAAACACCCGCAGCAAAATCAGCGGATGGCTCTAAGGTTTCGGTAGCAATGCCGCCTGCATGTTGTACTGTTTTGTTAGCTAACTGCTGACCAAGTTTGTTGGTTAAAACGAAAGTATAATTTCCTTTGGGCAAATTTATCTGTAGGGCAACACTGCTGCCAGTTACAGGGTTAGGAGAAATAGTAACAGCATTTTTAGCAGCGCTATTGATGTTTACTTTTACCACATCGCTGTAAGTTAATTTACCATTTTTATCAACAGATTTTATCCGGTAAAAACTTACGCCCTGTAAAGGAACTGCATCAAAGTAATTATAATTAACAACCACATTGGTGTTACCTTTTGAGGCAACACTTCCTACGGCTGTAAAGCTTTGTCCGTTTGCAGATCTTTCTACTTCATACCTGTCCATATTATTTTCTGATTGTATTATCCAATCTACCTGAACACCTGTATTTTTCTGATAAGCTTTCACACTGCTTAATGTTACCGGTAAAGCAACAGCTGGTGAGAATAAAACATAAAACCTGTCAGTTGCTGCTGATGCTGCATCTGCTGTAATAGAAAAAGCAACAACGGTTGATGAACTGATATTTAAAACTGTGCTGCTGCCGGTAAATTTATCTACCAGTTGTGCAACCATGCCAGGGTTAAAACCCGTTGCATTAAATTCAAATTCATACACCTGTTGCTTCAAATTATTCGTAAACAAAGGCAAGGTATCTTTTGAAGTTATCGTTACTCTTTCTTCTATGCTTAAATGTTTGCCAAGCCTGGCTATGGCTATGTTCTCATCAAAATTATTTATCTCGATAGCATCGTTACCATCAAGTGCTGCATTGTAAGTGTTATCATACAATGCGGTTACGCCATCGGCTATTCTTCTGCCTTGGGTAGCGCTGTTGTAAAACAGCGATACGGTAAACTTTTGTGATACCACTGCTGTACGGAATACATCAATATTATTGGTGGTAGATTTGTCTATTTCTCTCACCGTAAGTGTTTGTGTACCCGAGAGTGTTTTTACAAAGAATGCCTGACCTGATTGAATGTTTGCATTGGCAGCAGGCGCACCGCTGTTAGGTGCAACCACGCTAGGTGTGCCTGTATTGGT
>JBKJLG010000155.1:0-6218 GCA_046596995.1 Chitinophagaceae bacterium | reverse complement strand
ATCTATATACTTATGAATGTAATTGGCGGAGCCTTATCATGCCTGGCTGCTATTCTTATCAATTACATCCCTTTTATTATTTTAGAAGCAGCCTGGACTTTGTTTTCAATTTTAGGGCTGATAAAATATTTTACTAAGTGAGGAACTTAAATTAAATCATCAATCAACCTGGATAATTTCCTGTCTTTTTCTGTAACAGTATCTTTGGCATCATGTGTACTGAGCCAAATTTCAACTTTGTTGTAAACGTTAGTCCATAACGGATGATGATCCATTTTTTCTGCAGCAAGTGCAACCCTCGTCATAAAAGCAAAAGCTTCAGAAAAATTTTTGAATTCAAATTTTTTATTGAGTTGGTTATTTTTTTCGTTCCACATAATTTATTTTTTAAATTTAAAAATAGCGATTAGCGTAGCCACAGCGCACATTGCCAAAACTCTGATTAACATCATTGCAAATAAAATTGAGTATTAAAAAATAAGATGCTGTTTGTTTTTTATTTTCTCATTTGTCATTTCAGTAATCAGCTGCACAGGCTGCATGGCTTTAATTGATCCAATCAAATTAGCAACATCATCATCCTGCATTATATCATCTTTAACAAGCCACAAAAAATCCAGGTGTTTAAATTCAGGTAAAAGATACTCTCCATCAAACTGGTTGCTATATAAATAGTGGTGCATGGTGTCTGATTTTTCAGCACATTCATAAACAGAAAAAAAATAATTTCGGTGCTTTTTTGTTAGCTGTATTTCAATGCTGTTGTTTATTCTAAAATCGAAGCCCAAAACATGGTTTAGATGCCAGCAAAACTGGTATTGCTTAACAGGCGCTACAATGCCCAGCAGGCGTGCATCCTGAAAAAATTCATCTACCATTACCTGGTTATCAATTCTAAGTTTCATTATTAAGCCATCTAAAAATATGCACCAAAGGTGAGCATAAATTTAAAACTAAAACAAAAGATGCATTCTTTATTACCGGATGTGTTTTCTTAAATCGTAACATTTAGTAAAAACTTCAGTTTAATTTTACAAATAGTTTATACAGTGTTACCGCCCTTACATATCGCTCTTGTTGGCAACCCCAACAGCGGAAAAAGTTCCATATTTAATTCCTTGACGGGCTTAAATCAAAAGATCGGAAATTTTCCCGGCGTTACTGTTGATAAAAAAACAGGAATTTTTTCTCTTGCTGAAAATAAAAATGCATTTTTAATTGATCTGCCGGGGGCATATAGTTTATATCCCAAGCGGCATGATGAATGGGTATCCTACAAAGTGCTGCTGGACCAGGACGCAGAGGTTAAGGCTGACATTTTTTTATTCATTGCTGATGCATCTAACCTTAAACGAAATCTTTTATTTTGCTCGCAATTAATTGATTTAAAAAAGCCTGTGGTTGTTGCTTTAACCATGATGGATATTGCCCGTAAAAAAGGAATACAAATAGATATTCCCGGGCTTGAAAGAGAGTTGGGAGTACCTGTAATTGCGGTAAACCCAAGAAAAAATAAAGGGCTTAAAGAATTAAAAAAAGCCCTTGAACAAACCGGGGAAAACATTTATAAGACCCCAGCGAGAGATTTTATAAACAACAGCGTTTGTGCACCGGAGGCGATAAAAGAAGTACAGCAAAAATTCAGCAGCTTTAGTGATTACCGTGCAGTGCATTATCTCATCAACCATGAAAATTTTGGTTTAGATGAGCCAACACAAATTTTAATTGAAAAAATTGAAGAGCGGAATAAATTTAACCCAACCAAAACGCAGGCAGAAGAAATTGTACATCGATATGCAAGAATAAAGCACATTATGCAGCTTGCTGTTGTAGAAACTGACCCATTACAAAAGGTTTTATTTACAGAAAAGCTTGATAATTTTTTATTGCACCGTACGTGGGGTTATGTTATTTTAATAACGGTGTTGTTTCTTTTATTTCAAAGTATTTTTTGGCTGGCACAGTATCCCATGGATGGTATTGAATGGAGTTTTGTTAAAATGCAGGATTATTTGAACGATACTTTACCGGTATCATGGTTCAGCGATCTTTTAATAAACGGAGTGCTGGCAGGTTTAAGCGGAATTTTAATTTTTATTCCGCAAATTATGATTTTGTTTGGCCTTATTACTTTGTTGGAAGATACAGGTTACATGGCACGCATTAGTTTTTTAACTGATAAGCTTATGCGTAAGGCAGGCCTTAATGGAAAAAGTGTAATGCCCATGATAAGCGGACTTGCCTGTGCCGTGCCGGCAATAATGAGTGCAAGAAATATTGAGAACAAAAAAGAAAGATTGCTCACCATAATGTGTACGCCTTTAATGAGCTGTAGCGCAAGGTTGCCGGTGTACACAATTTTAATTGCCCTGATTATACCAAAGCAATTGTATTTTGGTTTTTTAAGTTTGCAGGGTCTGGTTATGATGACGCTGTATTTACTGGGCACAGTGATGGCATTAATTACTGCGTATATTTTTAAGTGGTTTATTAAAAGCATTGAGAGAAGTTATTTTATTTTAGAACTGCCTGTTTACCGTGGACCCAGATGGAAGAATATTTTATTTACAATGATAGAAAAAGCAAAAGTTTTTGTTTTTGATGCCGGTAAAGTTATTATGGTTATCAGTTTGCTTTTATGGGTACTAAGCTCTTATGGACCCGCCACAAGAATGAGCAGTGTTACAAATAAATATGAAAAACTTATTGCTGCCCAACCACAAAATGTCAATCAGTTTAATAAAGAAAAAAAAACAGCCTTGCTTGAAAATTCTTATGCGGGCATATTAGGTAAAAGTATTGAGCCTGCCATTACTCCTTTGGGTTACGATTGGAAAATTGGAATAGCATTGATAACATCATTTGCTGCAAGGGAAGTTTTTGTAGGTACTATGGCAACCTTGTACAGCGTAGGCGATGGTAAAGATGAAAACAATACTACACTCAGGCAAAAAATGCAGGCGGCTGTAAGGGTTGATGGAAGTAAAGTATATAACCTTGCCACCGGACTTTCTTTATTGGTATTTTATGTGCTTGCCATGCAATGCATGAGCACACTTGCTGTAGTAAAAAGAGAAACCAAAACATGGAAATGGCCAATTATTCAGTTGCTTTACATGACAGGCCTGGCTTACGTTATGAGTTGGATAGTATATAATATTTTTAAATAAGTGAATTGTTTCACTAAAAAATTATGCCGGTCTGTTTGCTAAAAGCTGCAGTTACCATTGTACTGCAGATGATATTCTGCTTTTAACCTGCGGAAAAATATCTTCGGCTATGCGGTCTAAAATATCTTCTTTACGGGGAATGCGGTAGCTGTTATTATTTAGTAATGCATATTCATTATTGCTTAAAGCACGGGAGTCTCCGGAGTACGTTGCATATTCTTCCTGCCAGTTAAAGCGGCTGGTAAACCGATTGGTGGTTATGGTTTTTCTTTCATTTACATCTATTATTCTAACTTCCATATCGCCGGTGGCATTAAAATATCTTTTTACAATATCTAGTGTAGCGTAAACTGTTTGGTAAATGGCCTTACCAGATGTATCGCTGCCGGTTTGTATTTGTCTGCTAACATTTCTTGTATATCTGTTTGTAGCAGGTTCGGGAATGTACAAATCAACCCAGGTAAGATCAATCTCCCAATCAGGATTTATATTTTCTCTGGCAGCCTCCATATCAGTATAAAAAAGAGCGCTGGCTTTTTTGCTGTTATAGCCGCCAAGGTCTCTAACAAGGTTTCTTTGAAAAAAATCGTAATTAAAATTATTGCCAAAGGTGTTCCAACTGGTTCTGTTGCTGTAGTAAGAAAAATCTCTTACAGGATTAATTACCACTTTGATTATACTGTTTTGATAAGCAACAGCCATTTGCTGGCGCAGATCTTTATATCCTGGTACAAATTCATTAGCCTTTTTAAAAGCATAATATGCACTGCGTGATGATTGTTTGTCGCCTGCTTTTAAATTCTCTACCCCTAAATCGTAATAAACCTGTGCGCCCATTTGTTTGGCCGCCAATATCTCGTTGTTATAAACTGGTGCTTTAATAATATTAAACGCAATTTTTGAATTGGTAACGTAAGCTGCCAGGTTGTTCAATACATTGTATTCCTTAATTAATTTATCCCACTTAGTTGGCTCGGTTAGCGTGTTATACACTTCAATTTTATCAAGATGAATTTTTGAAGTGGAATTGTAAAGGGAGATAACACTATTTTTTAGATTTTCGTTGGCAGGGTCTTTATCCAGTTTTTTAACTGCACTTAAAAGAGATTTATCTTCATTAATGGCTGCACTATTTTTTGAGGTATTGCAGGCAGCAATTAAAAAAGAAGCTAAAGAAATATAGAGGTAAATGTATTTTTTCATCTTATAATTATACCTCTAATTTACGCAAAACGAATGCTTGAATGTTACAAAAAATAGTTATAAAAAGATAAAATATAAATATTAACAACAGCTTTTTATTCTCCGAATTGCTCCCATAAAAGTTTTGAAATTTTTCTGGTCAATACCCAGGCTTCATTACTTTCTTTCCAGCTTTTATCTTTATTATTTTTGGTACAGATAGAAAATATATATGGATTTTTTGGTGCCATAACTAGTAAAGTTTCACTACGGGATGCATCTACCGCACCATTTTTTGCGGCAACAAAAATTGATGATGGAATTTGAGAAATTGCCACATCATCCCAATAATCTCTTCCCATTAACCTCAGCATTTTTTGTGAAAGGCTATCATTTATAATTTCTCTCATATAAATCTTTTCAAAAATGCCTGCCATTTCTTTAGGCGTAGTTTGTCCCCATCCATACTGTGTGCGGTTTGCTTCTCTGCCTTGTGTTCTGGAATTTACCCTGGTATTTTTAAATCCTAAGCTATCAAGTAATTCATTTATTCTTTTACCCCCACCAGCTAAACTTTGCAGCCATAAGCTGGCTGTGTTGTCGCTCATGGTAAGCATCAGCATTATTACCTTGCTCAATTCAATCTGCTCGTTATTTTTAAATGATCCCAGTATATCTACACCGCCATATAATAAAGAGTCTTTATAAATTAAATTTTGATGGTATTGCAATTCTCCCGTGTTCAACTTATCCGTTACACCTATCAGAATTGGTATTTTAACCATACTGGCCGTAGGAAAAATCGTATCAGCATTTATTGCGACTATTCTATTGGTTCGAAGGTTTTTTACATATATACCAATCTCCCCATTAAACCCTTTCACCAAATTCTCTATTTTATTTTGAAGTTGTTTATTTACTTTTTTACTCTGTCCATTTACGGGGATATTATTAATAAATATACATAGGAAGAAAAAAATCAGTTTCATGATTAAGAAATTTCTTTAAAATAATTGTTTAAGATTAGGTAGAATAAGCGCAAACTTTTATTAATACTAAACGCTCGTCTTTGCGAGGAGCCGAACAAATTTTCCTTGTTAAAATCTTCCGGCGACAGCCTGTCCCGACTTTTCGGGAAAGCAATCCCGTTAGGCAGCATTCCCTGAGATTGCCACGGAGTTTCGGCAAAAATCCCCGAAAACTTCCCGCAATGACGTACACTTTCTTTGTTTCATTATTTCGTTTTATCATATTTGTCTTTGTTATCAGCCATTCATATTTGTCCATGCTTATTCTACCTAATCCTATAATTCTTAAATGTATGGTTTATATCTACCGTACATATAAATATTTTACCATTCCTAATTAATTTAAGAATTTTTTATTTTCTTAAATTTCAGCAAGACTTAGTATAGTAAAGCCTTTCGGGTTAAATCATAGCATTATATACTGCCAGCTACTATAAAAAATATGGTATTATGTATTGCATAGTATTAAATAAATCATTATCTTTGTTTAAGAATTAAGAACAGATCTAAAATATGTACTATGAATATTGAAAACACAGCAAGTCAGATGAGAAAGGGAGTACTGGAGTTTTGTATTCTTTCAATAATAAAATTAGGTGAGGCTTATCCCTCTGATATCATTGATAAAATGAAAGCAGCCAACCTTAATATTTTGGAAGGAACACTTTACCCATTACTAACCCGGCTAAAAAATGCAGAGTTATTAACCTATCGCTGGGTAGAAAGTAACAGCGGACCGCCAAGAAAGTACTTTATGCTTACTGATAAAGGCGCCGACTTTTATAAAGAACTGGAAAATACCTGGACAGAGCTGGCGAACGCCGTACAAACCATTACC
>JBKJLG010000139.1:0-8205 GCA_046596995.1 Chitinophagaceae bacterium | reverse complement strand
TTAGCAATATCACCTGAATCGCTGACTTCCATTGCACCTAACACAGTAAGATCAACTTTACCCGAACGTATCATACCAAAACTCATAGCGCTGTCAAAAAATACAGAACCGGCAATTGTTGTAATGGTTTGCTTACCTGCGTTTATCAGGTCAGCATTTTCCTCCCCTTCAGCCGGAAAAGGCCCCATGCCCAGCAAACCATTCTCTGATTGAAGAATTACATTAATGCCATCAGGTATGTAATTGGCAACCAAAGTGGGAATACCTATGCCCAGGTTCACATAAAAACCATCTTTTAATTCCTGAGCAATACGCTGTGCAATCTGATTTTTATCTAACATACCCTCTGCCTCCCTAAAGGGAGAATTTAAATTTAAATTTTAAAAAATATGTTTTAAACTCTACTCAACATTATACTCAAAAATTTTAAAACTTCAACAGCCTTCTTCAGGGGGTTTGGGGGATCTTACTGTTCTTTGCTCAATTCTTTTTTCATAATTTATTCCCTGAAAAATGCGATGTACATAAATACCGGGTGTATGTATGTGATCAGGATTTAATTCTCCGGCATCCACTAATTCTTCAACTTCGGCAATCGTTATTTTACCAGCCATTGCCATCATCGGGTTGAAATTTCTCGCAGTTTCTTTAAAAATAAGGTTACCAAAGCTATCTCCCTGCCATGCTTTTACAATTGCATAATCTGCGTCAAATGCATATTCCATTAAATATTCTTTACCATTAAATTTTCTAATTTCCTTTCCTTCTGCCACTTCTGTACCCACGCCGGCGGGTGTAAATATTGCCGGCATCCCATACCCCGCCGCCATACAGCGGGTTGCCAGCGTTCCCTGCGGAATTAGTTCTACCTCCAGCTCACCACTTAATAATTGCCTTTCAAATTCTGCATTTTCACCAACGTAGGATGAGATCATTTTTTTTACCTGCTTTTGTTTCAACATTAAGCCAATGCCAAAATCGTCTACACCGGCATTGTTTGATATGCATGTTAAATTATTTATGCCTTTTTTTACCAGGGCGGCAATACAATTTTCAGGAATGCCGCATAAACCAAAACCTCCTAACATCAGCACAGCATTACTCTCTATATCTGCTATTGCATCGTCAGCATTTTTATAAACTTTATTCATTTTTATTTTTAAATAATCTTTTGGTTGAGTCAAAAATAATTTTCTTCGAATTAGGTGTATCAGTAAATGTTATCCTTGCCTGCTGGGCATTTATGCTGTCAAAAATACTCTTGAATGCATCAGGATGTTTTGAATAGTATTGATAACTTGTTTTAAAATCGTCCTCGGTAATACTATGAATTTCAAAAATTTTGGCAGAAAGTTTTTTATTTTCTTCAAGTACTTTTTTCAAAGAATCTTTGCTTGCAATTTGCTGAGCAAATGCATCAGCCTTTATCAAATCCCAAATAATTATCTGCATTTTTTTTTGCGGAATAACTGATGACGATGTGTTACAGGAATAACTGAATAATAAAAAAAAGCTAAGCCATTTTATCATTTAAAACCTTCTTTATATTTACTTGCATTAGAAATATCCAGCTTCTGCAAAAATTCCAAAGCTCTTATTTTATCAGAAGGAGCAGATTTGGAAAAAAGCTTTACCAATTCCTGAGTTTTTCCCTGAAAGAAAAATTGGAGGATCATTGTGTTCGGGTTTTCAATATTAAAAGCATTTAAAAGACTGAGTACATTTAATATAACACTTCGTGAAGTATTTTCATCCTGGTACATTTGATCTAAACCCAGGCGGTAATAATTGTAATACGCATCATGAATTATGCTATACCTGCTATTCAGCAAATTTTCAGTTAGCCAATACCTGTTTCTTATTCCATCAAATGCTTTCCATCCTGAAATGCTTCTGCCTTCCGGGGAATTGTTCACAATATTTTGTGCCTTTTGAAAATATATATTTCCGCCGCGTTGTGAAAATGAATCGTAATCTAACCCTAAAATAACATTAATATAATAAGCAATAACTGCGGATAAATTTGAAGCCAAAGGATCTGTACCCGATACACGATTATCATTAAAATCAATCTGTTGAAATTCAGCATATTTAAATATTACATCATTATCCTGAAAATTAATTATCGGTGACGTATAAGATGAATTATAAACTGGCCGTGCAGATTGTACTGTTAGTGAAGCTTTGTAGACATTCAAGTCTGCAGTAGATTCAATATTGAAAAAAAAACTACAATCAATTTTTTCTTCAGCAGAAAACACATCTGCTGACCATTTTCTATTATTGATAAAATTATTAAGTGCAGTTTGGAGTGTCGTAAATGTTTTTTTATCAATGTTGGCTGCAACCCTGTTGGATATTACGGTTACCCTTGCCCGCAACTCCTGCGCAGGTGCACAAAAGGTTAACAAAATAAAAATAAATGATAGAATTGTTTTATACATTCTTAAATTTTATTATTGTATCAACAATATCTTTTGCAACGTGATCTTTAGATTTTGTTTCAAATTTAAACTGATTACCATGCTTATCAAAAATAGTTATTTTGTTGGTGTCTTTCCCAAACCCGGCGCCTTCATCCTGTAAAGAATTTAGAATAATCATATCAGCCTTTTTCTCCTTTAATTTTATTAAAGCATTTTCATTTTCATTATTGGTTTCCAGCGCAAAGCCAACCAATACCTGTTTTTCATTTTTTGCTTCTCCCAAAAATTTTAAAATATCATCCGTTTTTTTTAAAGAGAGATTAAAATTATCTTCTTGCTTTTTTATTTTTTGAGATGAAACATTTTCAGGGGTATAATCTGCAACAGCCCCAGCCATTACAATAATGTCAGACTCAGAAAAATATTGCATAACAGCATCTTTCATTTGTGTGGCAGAAATAACATTTACTATTTTTACAGTATTGTTAATTGTTACCTGCGATGGACCCAAAATCAAAGTTACCGCTCCGCCCCTTTTAGTAAATTCGTTTGCAAGCGCAACACCCATTTTACCTGAAGAGTGATTGCTAATGAATCTTACCGGATCAATTGCTTCCTGCGTGGGGCCTGCAGTTATTAAAATCTTTTTCCCGGATAGCTCGTTGGTTATGAAAAAAAAATCTTTTAAATATTCAATAACGGTTTCGGGCTCGGCCATGCGGCCTTCTCCATACAAACCACTTGCTAATTCTCCATTTTCAACTGGCAAAATTTTATTGCCGAAAGAGGCTATTTTTTCAAGATTGGATTTAGCAGAAGGATGATGCCACATATCTTCGTCCATTGCGGGAGCAACAATTATAGGGCATGTGGCAGAAAGATAAATAGCAAGCAAAAGATTATCACATAATCCATTGGCCATTTTTGCCAGAGTATTACAACTTAATGGTGCAATCACCATCACATCTGCCCAGCGCCCCAGCGCCACATGATTGGCCCACGATTTTGCATTAAAGAGATCAACCAGTACTTCATTTTTTGATATGGTAGATAATGTAAGGGGAGTAATGAAATCTTTTGCAGAAGGGGTTATTACAACTTTAACTTCTGCCCCGGCTTTAATCAACAGCCTGATTAATGATACAGTTTTATAAGCAGCAATACTGCCGGTAACACCAATCAATATTTTTTTTCCGGAGAACATATTTAAAAAGAAAACGACGATAAAAAATCGTCGCTAATTATTTTCTTATTTAAAGATAACAGTAAAATTAATATTAACTAAACAGATCATCTTCATTTTTGCGATAATAAACTTTTTCTTCCATAAATTCCGTCGTAGCCAGCAAAGCCGGATTGGGCATTCTTTCGTAGGCCTTGGAAATTTCTATCTGCTCCTTATTTTCATGTATTTCTTCAAGACTGTCGGTATGGCTTGCAAACTCTTCAAGTTTATTGTGCAATTCTTCTTTTAAAGAAATATTAATTTGATTGGCACGCTTGGCAATAACAGCTATAGATTCGTATAAGTTGCCTGTTTTCGCTTTAATATCGCTAAGATTTTTTGTTTCTACAACATTACTTGTATTAGCGCTTTGTTGTCGTCTTAATTTGCTCATTTTGTATTTCTTTAATATGATTTAAACTTTGTTTATTATAACCTAATGCTTCGCTTAATAATTTACTTTCAGGATACCTGTCCGTAAAATCATTAAATTCTGCTATAACTTTTTCATACCGCTCCTGCTGCTTTTCAAAAACCGAAAGTTTGGCGAAATTGTAAAAAGATTTTATAGCCATTAATTTATACTCATCACCCCTTATTGATTCGGGATAATTGTTCAGCAATGTTGTAAACGCAATTCCGGCGGCCCTGTAATGCTGAAGCTTATAATACAATTCTGCTCCTTTAAACTCTTTCAGCCCCAGCTTTGCACGTCCCTTATCAATAATTTCTATAGCATTTTTAATTCTTGCAGAGCCAGCATGCGTATTGATAAATGTTTGCATCATGCCAATTGCCCTTATGGTATTAACTTGTTCTAAATCTACCTGCGCTGATTGTAAATAGAAAGAATTTGCCTGTGCAAAGGAAATCTCTTCTTCTTTAGGGCTGGTAGGAAAAACCTCTAAAAATCCTTTAAAAAGATTTTCTGCATCAGCATAATTTTTTTGAAAATATGAGCAGTAAGCATATTTGTAATAAAGCTCTTCAAATTTTTCTGTTCCTTTAAAAACAGGAAATAGTTCTACGTATAATTGTTCTGCCTGTGCGTATTTCTTTTTGTAAAAATATTCATCAGCCTTTTTTAGCTGGTATTCATAATCTTTACTCTTAAGTATTTTACCAAAGTCGCTGGTGCAGGATACTGCCGTACATGCGGCAAAAAGTAAAACAAATAATATTCTCATAAAGAAGCGCAAATTTAAGTGAATTATACTAAAAATGCATCAAAATATCTTAGCTGCTATGTTTGGGCTGTTAATGTTTTTATAACATAAAAAATAAACCCTCTGAGTTTCAGAGGGTTTATCAAATTAAGAGAATGAATTATTATTTATTTACACTTCTAATATCAACAGTATTTGCATCACCACCACCAATTTCGCAATTAGTAGTTATTCTGTCTGCACTTATACCCTCTTTTTCAATTAAATACATTCTAATAGCCTCAACTCTTTTGCTGCAAAGCGCTTGAGACGCTTTAGAAGCAGCAGGATAGCCGGTTATTGTAATGTTACAAGCACTATTACTTTTTAGCTTAGAAGCTACCGTTGCAAGCATAGCTTTTGCATCTGCAATTAAAGTACTGGTATTTAATTTGAAAGAAATACTTGGTAAATCTCCGATAGGGCAAGTTGTATTTTCAACTACTACTGGATTTTTACAGCAATCAGGTAGTGGGCAATTACCTACACCATCAGGATCTACTGGTTGACAATATGTGGGTGTGATTAATTCTTTATCCTTACAATCAGGTACGCCATCGCCATCTGTATCTTTGGTTACACCATGTGTATCAACAGGGCAACCTGCGGGAGTATTAGGTTCTTTATCAAGCTGGTCTAAAACTCCATCTCCGTCTGCATCATCAAACGTTGGTTTTGGCAGCTTCATGTGGCGTGGGTTATTTAATTCCCCATATACATAATCCAAAGGATTTAACCACCATAATGGCTCAACTGATCTGCCGCCAAGGTTAAAGTTTAAACCGAGAGAAAGAAAGTTATAACTATCATATTCAGGTGTTAAAGCTGCATCGCCTACTGGGTGTTCCTGCCAGCGCTGCCCATCTACAAGATCATCTTTGATTACTGTATATTTTTCTTCTAAAGCTAGATTAATTCGCTTGCTCAATTTAAATGCTACACCACCAATAAAATGACCGGAAGGACGAAGCGTATTATTCCCTAAAATTCCACGACGTGTACCTGGTGCTTCTGCTTCTGTTTCATAAGTGTCATCCATTCCATCACGTAAAGTATTTAATACTTCATGACGGTTTTTATGCGTTTGGCTCGCAGGAGTAATGCTGTTAAACAATGTGGTATAAGGTTGTCCGGTAGCATCTAATGAATTTACCATGGTATGATATGTACTAAATCCAAAACCTGCTCCACCATAAATAATCAGACCCGACTTTTGCTTATGAAAACGAACGTTATTAAGGGTGATTATTCCCTGAAGGGTTAAATCCTGTACAACAGATCTGTAATTATAAAATATTTGCTGATAAGGGCGGCCGGGAATGCTGCTAACCAACGGACCTGCATTAGACCTTACGGGTGCTGCATAGGCAAGCCAAGCTGGGTTTTTTGCAAAATTTCCTGTACCTACCCAAGATAAACCTTTAGCGATTCCGTAAGTATATTGAGCTCTTACTGAAAATACATAACCTAATGCTTTTCTGATATGTACTGAGCCACCGAATGTTGGGTTTTTAGATGGCACATCACTGCTAACAGACATTACACCACCTGCAATACCAAATTCTAACTGGTTACGGGGCTTTGCCGGAAAACTGTAGGTATTGTTCCAGAATTCATTCTGCTGAGCTGACCTTTTAGATGGAACAACACTGGAGTCGTAAACATCGTAGCCACCACTTTGGGCAAATGAACCCGTAGCTATAAGGGAAATTAACCCCAAAAAAAATAAACGTAACTTTTTGCTTGCCATAACTTAATAATTAATATACCTTAATAAAATAAACTGATTAATTGCAAAAATATCAAACGAGTATTATAAACCAAAATTTTTTTACCATTTATTTATGCTTTTAAAAAATAATAATCCCGCTCAATTTTGTAAACTTATGACTTATTCATGAACTATTATGCTGCATCAATTAAAAAAAAATAAAGAATTTACAGTATAAGCAGAGTATTCTTGCATTATTTCATTCTGTGGTATATTGCCACTCAATTCAATATGCAATTTTCAAAAAATCTTATAGAAGAAGAATTAGCGACTTTTGAAAAGAAGTTTGCTAAAGCGGTAAAGAGCGAAGCCCCTTTGCTTGACAGGATAATGAAGTTTATCATTAAACGAAAAGGCAAACAACTCAGACCAATGTTTGTTTTCCTCAGCGCTAAATTGCACGGTACTGTAAATGAATCAACCTACAGGGCAGCGGCACTGGTTGAACTGCTGCACACAGCCACCCTTGTGCATGATGATGTGGTAGATGAATCTCTTGAACGAAGAGGGTTTTTCTCTATCAATGCTTTATGGAAAAACAAAATTGCGGTGTTAGTAGGCGATTATTTGTTATCAAAGGGGCTCCTTTTATCTGCGGAAGCAAATGATTTTAAACACTTGCAAATACTTTCTGATGCGGTGAAGCAAATGAGCGAAGGTGAGTTGCTGCAAATTGAAAAATCGAGAAAATTAAATTTAAAAGAAGATATTTATTTTGAGATAATCAGAAGTAAAACGGCTTCACTCCTTTCATCTGCCTGTGGTGTAGGCGCATGGAGTACCAGCCAGGACGAAGCGATAACAAATAAAATGAAATTATTTGGTGAAAAAACAGGAATTGCATTTCAAATTAAAGATGATCTTTTTGATTATGGAAAAGATGATATTGGCAAGCCAACCGGCAATGATATAAAAGAAAAAAAACTTACCCTGCCACTAATTTATACGCTTAACAACATCAGCAGCATAAAGCGCCGTCAGCTTATTTATATTATTAAAAATGAAAATAAAAATCCTGAAAAAATAAAAATTGTTTTAGAAGCTGTTGTACAAACAGGCGGAATAGAATATGCAACCCAAAAAATGTATGAATACAGAGATGAAGCCCTTTCTATATTATATCAATTTGCTGAAAGTGATGTTAGAAAAGGCCTTGAGGAACTGGTAAGATACACAACTGACAGAAAATATTGAGTTAACAATGCAGCAGAAAAGATGGAAAATATTACATGCTGATGATGAGAAAATAAAATTATTACAGTCTTCTCTCAACATAAATGCTGCCTTATGCCAAATATTGGTGCAGCGGGGTATTGATACTTTTGATAAAGCAAAAAATTATTTTCGACCGCAGCTTTCGCATTTGCACGATCCTTTTTTAATGAAGGATATGGATAAAGCTGTTGCCAGAATTTTATCCGCCATAAATAACAAAGAAAAAATTCTTGTGTTTGGTGATTATGATGTTGATGGCACAACATCCGTGGCATGTATGTTTAATTTTCTTCAAAAGATTTATCAACCACAAAATATTGAATTCTATATTCCGCACAGGTATAGAGAAGGTTATGGTATTAG
>JBKJLG010000053.1:0-3289 GCA_046596995.1 Chitinophagaceae bacterium | reverse complement strand
AGCCCGTAGCTATGTTATAAAATAAAAAAACTTAGTAAATAACTTATAGGATTTTTTCTTTTTGCTGTTCCTAAAATTTTATTTAAAACTTTTTGAATATGCATCAAACTTTCATATAAATTTTTACAATCCGGATAACTTTTAGCATGCTCACATAATAAAAGCCAATATTGAGTTTCATCCGCTTCTTTTGCAGCTATTTTTATTTTATGAATAAAATCTGCTTTACTTTCAGCATTTTGTGCTTCCATTGAATTAGCGCCTATAGATGTTGCTGCTCTGAGTAACTGGCGGCTCACTATATATTTTTTGTTGGAATCTAATATTTCACAATAGTCAATTATAGATAACGAAAACTCTATAGATAATTTTAAAATAAGATTAGTTTCTAATAATTCCTTTTGCATAATTGTATTTCATCAGCATATCAGCACATTAGGTAATCAGCACATTATTAAGCTGGCTCCACCAAAAACAAGGGCTGATCAAATTCTACAGGAGATACATCTTCCACCAAAACTTTTACAATTTTGCCGGAAACTTCACTTTCAATTTCGTTAAACAACTTCATTGCCTCAATAATGCACACTACGCTGCCCGATGTTATGTCATCACCCACATTTGCTAAAATGGGTTTGCCCGGGCCAGCCTGGCGATAGAAAGTACCGATCATCGGGCTTTTTATCATAATTAAGTTGTCTTGTTTTGGAGGCTCAGGTGTGTTTGTTATCTGTGCCTTTGCTTCCGGGAGTGAGAGTGCTTGCTGAGGCTGGGCCTGAGGCAAAGATTGTTGAACAGGAGCTGTAAAATGCTGTGCTGCCTCCTTTTTCTGTTTAATGGTTATTTTAAAATCCTTTTCTTCTATACTTATTTCACCAATGCTGGTTTTATTTATCAATTTTACCAGTTCCTGAATTTTTTTAATATCCATTATGTACAGATTAGTTTTAAAATAAATGGGCAGCTAAGATAGCAAATGATTTAGCAAACCGCCAACTTCAATTAAAAAAAAATGAGGTAAAAATGCTGTTTTTTATAAAATCAACAGCTAAAACATACAAAAATGAATGCATTTGTGAAGAAATTACTCCTTCACTCTTTCCACATATTCACCCGTTTTTGTATGCACCCGTATCAACTCTCCCTCGTTTACAAAAAGAGGAACGTTCACAGTTGCACCTGTTTCTACTGTAGCAGGTTTTAGTGTACGTGTTGCAGTATCGCCTTTCATACCAGGCTCACTATAGGTTACCAGCAAAACAATTTTATCAGGAAGTTCAACACCCATCGGCTGGTCTGTTTCTGTATTAATTAATACGGACACTTCCTGCCCGTCTTTTAAAAATTGGGGAGCATCAACCATTGCTTCAGGCACAGAAATTTGTTCATAATTTTCAGTATCCATAAATGTATAGCCGCTGTCATCTTTAAATAAAAATTGGTAGGTTTTTTTTTCAACCCTAACAGGATAAATAGTTTCACCACTGTTCCAGGTTTGCTCAATTGTTCGGTTATTATCAACGCCCTTTAGTTTTGCCCAAACTTTTGCTGCTGCACGGGCTGTTTTATTTTGCCCGAATTCAATAACTGTATATAAGCTTCCGTCAATTTTTAAAATAAGCCCCGAACGCATGTCTGAAGTATTAGCCATAGCTTTTATTTAAAGTTTTAAGAGCGGCAAAGGTAACGAGAGATAAATAATAAAAAACAGTCAGATTAAATTAAATTACCGGGGGATTAACTTTTAGTTTGCCTGGTAAGAAATATCTTTATTAAAATTTTTATCTCTTGAAAAAGATTATTTTATTAGCCTTTGCATTTTGCGTTACCTATGCAGGTTTTGCACAAACTGACAGCACAAAAGATGTTTACCTGCGCTTTCCTTTTATCCCTCAGTTTACTATTTATACAGCACCGGACAGTGTGAAGTTCACAAGAGATGATCTTCAAAAGAAGAAGCCTACGGTATTTATAATTTTTAGTCCTGATTGTGAGCATTGCCAGCACGAAACAAAAGCATTAACTGCTGAGATAGATAAATTTAAGAACGCACAAATTATAATGATAGAATATTTGCCTTACGATACTATGATGCGTTTTTATCATGAATACAAAATTGCAAACTATCCGCAAATTGTAATGGGCAGGGATAATAAATTTTTCTTTCCATTATTTTTTAATGTAAAAAGTTTACCTGCTATTTATGTATATGATAAAAAGGGAAATTTTAAACAGGCATTTTCAGGCAGCGTAAAAATGGAAAAGATTGCTGAAGCACTTTAATTATTGCTTTACAAATTGCCGGCTCAGCATCACTTCGTTTAAAACTGTTATTTGCACAAAATAAATGCCCCGTACTAATTTGGCAACAGGCACCTGTATAATTTTATAAAGAGAAGCAGACCGGAATTTTACCACAATTTTTCCGGTACCATCTTGCACCTGTACGTTAACAACGCCTTTTAAATCTTCCCGGCCTTTATAACTCAGGGTTAAAACATCTTTTACAGGGTTAGGATAAACCACCCAGGTATTTGAACTATTTGTATTTGGCTGATTATTGTTAGAAGGCTGTGAGGCAACGGATTTTATTTTTTCGCCGGAATTATTTTTTACTGTTGCAACTGCAGTGGTAATTGAAACTATGGGAGAAAGATGAACAGTTCGGTTATAACTATCAAATACTTTCAGGCGATAATATATTTTAGCAGCGCTGGCATTTCTGTCATTGAATATGTAAAGGTCATCTTCAGAATAATAACGCAATCTTTTATCCTTTGCAGCTTCCGTCCATTCAACACCATCTGTACTTTTTAATAATATATACCCTGTTTTTTCATTACTGTTAACCATGTTCCAGCTTAATTTTACTACATATCTTTCAACATCATATACAGCCAAAAGGTTTGCTTTTTGAGCTGATAATTTGTTATAGAAAAAACCTGAAATAATAAATACAAGAAAGGAAAATGTTTTCATTGATATGGCTGTTATCTTATATTTCAAAGACGTCCGAAATTAATTAAAAAGCTACAGCCGCGTAGTTAAGAATTTTATAAAGAAAAGGTAAAAATATTCAGCCCGGCAGATTTATCAATATCCTAAACAATTACCTTTGCAACGCTCCAAAGGAAGTATTTTGGACCAATAAAATTTACTTATCTAAATAAAAATTTTTACATGAAAGTTACTGTAGTAGGTGCCGGCGCAGTTGGAGCAACAACCGCCGATAACATAGCAAGAAAAGAACTTTGTGAAGAGCTTGTGTTACTTGATATTAAAGAAGGAC
>JBKJLG010000022.1:0-3280 GCA_046596995.1 Chitinophagaceae bacterium | reverse complement strand
ATACCTGAATATATAATTGAAAGACGTTATCATTCAGGTATAAAAAACTTTTTTGATTATATACTTGTGAGCGACAGATGGTATATTTATGAAAATATTACATCTCCGCCAATCCCGGTTGCAAAGGGAGAAATGCCCGATACCGTAATTATTTATAACTTTGATTTATGGCAAGAGTTAAAGAACAAGTAGGCTTTTCAGCAAAAGCCGATAAAGAATTTGAGCACACTGAAAAAGCTCTCAAAAAAGTAGCCGGTTACATAATTAAAAAAGCCAAAAAAAATAATGGCTACCTGCTAGTTTCTGATAAAAATGGAAATATCAAAAAAATTGCAGCCAAAGATTTATAACTATTTTTATTCCCAATAAATCATATTTTTATAAACGCAGCCTGCGGAATGCTCCTACAATTTTTTACCAAACCAAAACTAATTGTATGGATTTTAATGAAGGCCAGCACCAACGTATTGCCGCACCGGTTGCCCAAACGGAGCGTATTGTTATTCTTGATTCCCTGAGAGGAATTGCCATTCTCGGTATTTTATTAATGAATATTCCTGGCTTTGCGTTACCCGACCCTGTTATACATGATCCTTCGGTATTAAATGAATGGGGTACCAGAAATTTTAAAACATGGTATTTTATTGAGTGGCTTATGGAAGGCAGCCAGCGAGCACTTTTTTCAATGTTGTTTGGCGCAGGCATCATTTTATTCATCAGCCGCCAGCAAAAAAAATCAGAGGGGCTTTATCCGGCAGATTACTTTTTCCGCAGGCAACTTTGGCTTTTGGTTTTTGGTTTATTTAATGCTTTTATTCTTTTATGGTTTTGGGATATCTTATTTCATTATGCCTGCCTGGGCATGATAGCTTTTGCTTTTAGAAGGTTATCAGTGAAGGGGCTAATAATTGCAGCAGTGCTTTGTTTGTGTATGCAAACGGCAAGAGAAAATGTAGATGCTTACCGCGATAGAAAAAATATTTACAAGGGAGAAGCCATTGCTAAAATGGATACAACAGTTACCAAATTAACTGATGAGCAAAAAGCTGACATGGGTCCCATGACGGAGATGAAAGAAAAATCAAGTGAAAAGGGGAAGCTTAAAACAATGGAGAAAAGTTTAAAAAGCATGAGGGGTAGCTATGGCGAACTGTACGAATACCAAAGTGAAAGAAGCCTGCGAGGTGAATTTTACTATACCTATTTTGGTGCCGGAGATATTTTACTCTTTATGTTTTTGGGTATGGCTCTTTTTAAAAGTGGTGTGTTAATGGGGCAGGCACCAGCAAAAGTATATTGGATAATGTTTCTTGCAGGTATGGGACTCGGGCTTACACTTTCTTATTTCCGCCTACAGCCACTGATAGATTATAAATTTAATTTTTATGAATACAGAAAAAATATTTACTTCGAATTTTACGAAATTTCACGTGCAATACGGGCTATTGGTATTTTTGGTTTAATAATGCTGTTGTATAAATCAGGATGGTTTAAATGGTTTTTTGCATTGATGCGTCCGGTTGGGCAAATGGCATTTACCAATTATTTAATGCAATCATTACTTGTAGGGCTTTTATTTTATGGTATTGGTTTTGGAATGTTTGGCAAATTGCAGCGCTTCGAAATTTATTATGTAGTGGCAGCAACATGGATAGTGCAAATTATTTGGAGCCATGTATGGCTAAAATTTTTCAGGTTTGGACCACTGGAGTGGGCTTGGAGAAGTCTGACCTACTGGAAGGTTCAGCCTTTTGTAAAACAGAAGAAAATTATAGAGCAGGGAGAAATATAATTTCTGAAAAATTTTTTAAATGGCTATGCTTTTTTTGCAGAGGTAACCGTCTTATTAAATTTGCGTTGTAAAAAATAAATAATAATTCCGAGGCTTACAAATATTGCGGCATTGCGTAGCTCAATTAGCCTGGCGGCAGATAACAACCAAATGCACAACGCTATGCCAGTTATAGCTAAAGCATTACCGAAACGTAATTTATAAAAGTCTGTTTGCTGAGGTATTTTCTTGCGCAGCTTTATCAGTGATGCACAAACAAATAAATAAACACTTACCCTTATAATTACCGCCACCGTAAGCGCCGCTAAAAAAGACCATGCAATAGAAATAATAATAGTAGTTACAGCAACAGAAACTAAAGAAATGGTTGGAGTTTTATATTTTTTATCTACGTAAGAAAATATTTTTGGAAACTGCCCCTCGTTACTAAATGCAAATGGCAAACGGGAGCCGCTGAAAAGTAAAATATTTAAAGTGCCGAGTATAGAAACAACGGCGCCGGCAGCAATAAATTTTGCACCGATGCTACCCATAAAGCCAGAGGCTGCATCTGCCAAAGGCTTATCAGAAGTTGCCAAAGATGGCAATGTGCCTATAGAAGTTATTTGTATAAGAATATAAAAAACAGCCACCACCAGGGTTGCTATAAGTAAACCAAAAGGAATTGTTTTTGATGGATTATTTATTTCCCCCGTGTTAACCATTACTGATTCAAATCCGCCGAAGGCGAAAACCAATAATAAAACTGCTGTAGAAAACGAAGCAACAGAAGGCGTTGGCGGTAAGATAAAATTATCTTTTTGTAAAAAAAATAAACCAACAATTATAAAAGTACCCAGTGCAAGCAGCTTTGCTATGGTAAAAATGTTGCTCGTTGTTGCAATGTTTTTTACACCAATGTGGTTTATGTAAGTAAGTAAAGCAGTTACCAAAATAATTATGCCGGCCCGGGCAAAAGGCTCACTCAGGGCAGGTGAAAAAAAAGATAAATAAGTGATGAGCAAATTTATAAGCGTGGCATAATTAAAAATGCGGCTTAGTAATAAAAGCCAGCCAACAACAAATGCCGGAAATTTTCCGAAGGCAGAAAGTATATAGGTGTAAGGCCCGCCGGTGGTTTTAAAACGGCTGCCAACTTCAGCAAAGCATAAAATAAATACCAATACTATTGCTGCGCAGATAAAAAAAGCAGCAATGCTGTAAACACCCGTTAGCGCAAATATTTTTGAAGGCAATCCAAAGATACCTGCACCAATAATGCTGTTGATGATCATTAACACCAACGCCCATTTTGTTATGCCACGATGCAGGCTGTTATTAGCCTCTGGTTTAAGCAATATATTTTCTTCACTCATTTTATAAACCCTATTCTAAATTTTCCATAGCATCATAAATCTGATTTAATTGGGCATCGTGTTCGCCTAACCTTTCTTTTATTTCTTTTAATTGCTGCTTTAAATCACTTTGTTGTAATACTATCCTCCTTAC
>JBKJLG010000293.1:0-12403 GCA_046596995.1 Chitinophagaceae bacterium | reverse complement strand
CAGAATTTGGGATTTGCATTTATTTATAATGTGCTGGGCATTCCAATTGCTGCCGGCTTGTTATATCCACTTTTTGGAATTCTTTTATCTCCAATGATTGCGGCATTAGCAATGAGTTTTAGTTCAGTATCAGTAATTGTTAACTCTTTGAGGCTAAGAAATATAAAGCTATAATTAATATGGATAAAATGACATGGCTTTCATTGATTCCACCGCTTGTTGCCATTGCAATTGCAATTTGGTCAAAAAAAATAATTACCTCTCTCCTGATTGGATTATTAGTCGGGAGTTATTTTCTGAACAATACATTTACAGGTGGCTTTGAAACAGCCATAGATTATGTAGTTAAAACATTAACAGATGAGGAAAACCTGCAAGTCCTGTTGTTTTTGTATTTGTTTAGCGGATTGATTTCTCTTATAAAAAAATCAGGGGGTATAAAAGCCTTTTCAGATATCGCTGAGAAACATATAAAGAGTAAGCGAGGAGTATTTTTCACTCTATGGGCATTAATCCCTGTAACTTTTATTGATTGCGGCTTCAGAGTGGTTGGGGCTGGTTCTATAACAAGATCGCTTGCTGAAAAAAATAAAATTGCTAAGGAAAGACTTGCATTTATGCTTAATAATACTGCAGCTCCAATTGTTGAGATGATACCGATTGCAACCACTTACGTTGGCTTTAATGTGGCTATAATTAGCCAGGGTTTAAAAGCTGCAGGTACTGATGAAAAAAGTTCCGCCTATTCTATTTGGCTCAAAGCTATTCCTTTTGAATTTTTCAGCATTGCGGTTATTCTCATCACTTTTCTTTCCATCTTTTTTCAATTTAAAAAATCAGTCAAAAAGCAGAATAAACCACTTGATAAAAAAGAAAAGGTGGAAATGAATATGAATATGGAAATGGATGAACCTGTTATAAAACCTAAAGTTATTAACCTTATTGTTCCAATGCTATGCGTTGTTTTTCTTAGCTTCTTTTTCTTTTGGTTTTTTGGAAAAGATAAGTCCGTCAATACTTCATTTGTTACAGCAATTACGAATTCAGAACCTAACAAAGCGATGCTAATATCGCTATTTATTACAATAATTATATCCGGTATATTTTACTTCATTCAGAAGTATGATATAAAAAAAATGACTGCCGATATTATTTCCGGGGGTAATGAAATAATGACCACACTGGCTATTCTTATTTTAGCTTGGTCATTAGCTGCTGTTTCACAAAATTTGGGGTTGAGCAATTTTATTCAGCAACAGTTTGGAGGTTCCTTGCCTGTCTGGAGCATTCCTGTTTTGCTTTTCATTACATCTTCCGCCGTAACTTATTTTATCGGTTCAGGCTGGGGCGCTGCTTCATTAATTATGCCTTTCGCAATTCCGCTTGCTGTAGCCGCTGGTTCCGGCATTCCACTTTGCGTGGCAGCAGTAATTACAGGCGGCACTTTTGGTGATGTAACTTCACCCGTTGCCGGTATGACCAATATGTCATCAAATATTGTACATGCAGACCATACAAAATATTTAAAATATGCATTCCCCTACAATTTCATGGCAGCAGGGATTGCGGCAATTTTATTTTTAATAACAGGGATTTTTTATAGTCAATAAGCTTTAATAATTATAATTAAGGTTCATTGAATACTAATTGTGAACTAATTGCAATAGAAATATTACAGGTTTAGCTTAGTAAAGCGGGTAATTATATTATAAGATAAATTAATTCAATAGCTTTAATGCCAAGAGAAAAGATAGCGCCGGATAAAACTATTGATCATGAGTAAAGTAAAAAAACAGAAGTTTATTAATGTAAATAGGAGGATAGCAACATAAAATATATTGTATTACTTAACTAAAATAAAAAAAAATGAAAAATGAAAAAAAAATTGTCCCTGTAGCAAAAGGCAAAAAAACAGGTCCCGGAAGTAACCCGGTAAATAAATTTAAAAAAGGCAAAACTACAACTGCGGCTGCAATTAATAATGTTATAACAGGTGCGGTTGCTAATGTAAAAGCAACAACGCGAAAGAATGTGAGGGGATCTAGTGGCTTAACAAATACAGGACCATTTGTGTCATATGAAAATTAGGAAAAATATTTATTGGCAGTTGTTTTAATGAATTGAGTCAATCTAATGCAGTTGTTAATATTTGTTATACTTCAGTGTCATTAATTGTTAACTTATTACGATTCAACTCATTTAAAACTTTATTAATTCGTTATCAATATGAACAAATAATGAAGAAGTTTGTTTAAGCTTGAGTAAGTTAAAACAACTCGGTTGTTGAATTGTAAGTATATAATAATGATTACCTTTACTTTATTAGTAAATTAATGAAAAAAAATAAATCTATACAGATAAAAGCTGCCATCTTAATGATTGTATTCTCCCTGAATACCATTATTGGTTTTGCCTGCTCTGTTCGGTTAGATAGAATCTTTACTTCCAGTCATCATGAGGGAAAGGTTACAATTACCAAAGTTCATATTCATGCTGATGGAGAAAAACACCACCATAACAAGTTAGAAGCCACAAAAGCAAAGGTTCATGTTCATGCCAACGGCAAGAAACATATTCATGAAGGGAAAAATGACATACATTCTCGTGATGCAAAGCAAAATACAGTTGCTAATAATGATGCCCAGCCTGAAGAAAGCAACGACAATTGCTGCACTGCAAAGGTTACCAAATATGAACAGCTCGATAAAACGGTTCCGCAACCTATAAAAATTCTTTCCATTCTCTTTTCAGGGTACATTGCTGATTTTTATCATACTGAGGTTTTATATACATCTTATATTAATACAAGCATCAGGTACTTCGTCCGATGTTACCATCCTCCCATACCGGATATTCGTATTGCCATACAGTCTTTCCAAATCTGATTCTTGTTTATAACGTGCTGACTCAGCCGAACTGTTAGTGTATTGCTAATGGTTATCTATTAAACAGAAATCAATTTTATGTATAGGTATTTTCTCATAATTGTATTCATTTCTTTTTTTGCCAATGCTTTTTCTCAACCCCTTTTAACAAGGCAGGAGGCAATTATGCGTGCAGGCTCTAACAGGATCAATTCCGATGCTGCCAATCTTGACCTGCTGCGGCAACAACAGTTGCTTAAAAGTTCAAGAGGTTTTGATAATCCTGAATTGGAATACGAGATTGACCCTTACGACCCAATGGTTTTAGGAGTGCTGATGCCGCTGCGTTTGCCTTCGGTATATGCTGCCCGAAAGGGATTGCAGAAAGAACGCATCCGCCTTTCTGAATTAATGCTTTCTCTTAATCAATATGAAGTAAACAGATTGGTGCAAAACACTTATAACGAAGTACAGTATTTAAATGCAAGAATTGATTTATTAAAACAGCAGGACAGTCTTTACCAAAATATAAAATCAGCAGCAAAAAGAAATTTTGATGCAGGACAAATAAATAAGCTCGAAGAATTATTTGCAACCAATGAAGCCAACAATATTCATAACGAATTAGAGCGGGCATTGATAGAATTGCCTGCTCAAAAACGGGCTTTATCATACATATTAAATTTTAAAGAAGATTTTTTGGTAGATAGTTTTTATGCTATCACATCAGACCCGATGTTGCTTACATTATTTGATACAATTCAAAATTCCATTCGTCCCCAAATATTGCAGCAACAGGTAGTTTTAAGTCAGCAGGAGTTAAAAGCTGAAAGAGCTGAGTTGCTTCCGCAAATAAATACAGGTCCATTGTTTGGGTTGGAAAAGCCAAAGGAAGGATCCAGAAAACAAGGATGGAGGATAAGCTTGTCAATTCCGATATGGCTCAATCAAAACAGAGCAAGGATAAAAGCAGCCCAAACAGGGGTACTACTTGCCGAAGCACAACGCAAAAGAGATATTCAGAATTTAAACAGGGAATACGGTATTATATTATCCCAGGTATTAAGGGAACAAAAAAGCCTTTATTATTATACAACAGTTGCCAACCGGCAGGCTATTGATATTACTGAAACTGCATTGCGGTTATTTCAGGCCGGACAAATGAATTACATAGAAACACTGCGAAACATTATCATAGCTTTTCAAACAAAAACAAATTATTTGGAAGCTATCCGCAATTTTAATCAGGCTCTTATCGAATTAAAATATTTAAATGGTTCATTATGATTAAGAAAATATTATTCCTGATGGTGTTGCCTTTTGCTGTATTAGCACACGGGGGAGAAGATCATGGTACCGAAAAAAAGGCAGTAGCGGGTAGCACCTCTTATTTTAGTTCAGAAGCTTCGTCTGATAAATATGAGCTTCTAATCAAATATCAAACTATCCCTATTGGAAAGGAAAGCACTTTTAAATTATTTATTTCCGATTACGTGACCAATAAGCCTGTTGATACTGATGCTTTAACCGTTTCTGTATCCGGAAATGCAGACCTGAAATTTACAATGCATAAAATTGATTCAGGCGTTTATGAAATAAAGGGAATATTTCCTGAAAAAAAGAAATATAATATTTCTGTAAGCCTTAACAGCAAACTAGGTGCAGATCTGTTGTTAGTAAAGGATATTGAAACGGGAAAGGAAGTTGCAAAACAAGAAGTAACAGAAGTGCATGCACATTGGTACAACAGCAATTTATTTTTTGGAATCTTAGGCGGGGTTTTAGGTATGCTGATAATGTTTTTTTTATTGAAAAGAAGAAGTAAAAGAATTACAACTATCAGCATTATCTTCCTTTTATTGTTTCCGGCCACTACTGCTAATTTTTCTTTCGCCCATGGGGGTGATGATCATGGGGTAAAAAAAGCGGGTACTATTTCAGGACCCTCAGTTAGTTTTATTGTTGAGAAAGAAACACAATTCCTTTTTGATATTGAAACGCAAAAAGTGGGCACCGGCAATTTCAATCAGTCCACCGAAGTACTCGGTACCATTGTACCCTCTCCCAAAGGAATGGCGGTTATTCAAACACCGCAGACCGGTAAAATTGTTTCTATAAGAACAACAACAGGGCAAAGAGTTTCAGCCGGGCAGATACTTGCAGTAATTGAACAACAAATAGATGCAGGCACCCAAATAAGTATCATCTCTCAAAAGAATTCAGTAGAGTCAGAATACAATGCAGCAAAAGCCCAATACGATAGGTTAAGAGGTATTGCGGATATAGTTGCGAAAAAAGATTTAACAGAAGCAAAGGCTAGATTTGAAACAGCAGTAAAAAATAAAAGATTATTTGAAGCCAATGCAAAAGGTAATTTAAACAGCACAAAAATGGTAACGCTTACTGCACCCATAAGTGGCGTGGTAGGCACTTTCAATTACTCCATTGGTGCGGTAATAAGTGCAGGACAAACCTTGTTTGAAATAATCAACCTTGAAAAAGTTTATGTAGAAGCTCAGGTGTTTAGTAATGATATCGGAAAGCTTAGAAGGCTCCAAAAAATAACAGCATACTCCAGTTCACCCCTCGATACCACAGAGTATGCTATAAATGTAATTTCCACAGCCCAACAGGTTAATTCTGAAAATCAATCACAGAGAGTTTTATTTGAGGTGACAAATGCAAATGGCCGCTTTAAGATTGGTGAAAATATTAATGTTCGTATCTATTCCAGCGATTATACCAGGCAAATTATTATACCTGATGCAGCTATTGCAGATGTAAACGGAAAACCTGCAGTGTTTATTAAAGACCGGGCTGAGCAGTATTCAATCAGTTATGTAAACAAAGGCACTTCAAGCGGTAAAGTAATTAATATTTTAAAGGGTGTAGAAGATGGAGAACGGGTTGTTACCAATGGAGTGTATCAAATGAAAACAATTTTTTTAAACCAATAATAAATAAAGACCTAACAGGTTTTTAAAACCTGTTAGGTCTAAAAACAAATCACTAAAAACAAACAATTATGAAACAAAAACTCATCTTTTTTCTTTTATGTACGGGCATTTCATTTTCTTTATCCGCACAAAAAAATGATACTGAAGCAATAAAAAAAACGCTCAATGCCTATAAATCTAAAATTGAAAGCCTTGATACCACAGGCATACCAAAATTGTTTGTAAACAATTCAAAAATTATTGAGCAGGCAAAAGATGAAGGAACAATCAGCCATTACCTTGCACATCACCTTGGACCTGAATTGAAAGATTTTAAGTCTTTTAAATTTAGTAATTATAAAGTAGATGTTTTACTACATGGCAACTATGCATACACAACAGAAAGTTATTTGTACACCATTATTTTAAAAGATGACAAAGAAATAAAAAGCAATGGCTTTGCAACATCCCTTTTACAAAAAATAAAAGGCGAATGGAAGATCGTTCAATCCCATTCTTCCTTTAGAAAAGCAAAATAAATATTCATTATAAAAAAGAAAAAACAATGAAACACTTTAAGTACCTGTTGATGGCATTTTTCGCTTTATGCCTCACTGCATCATTACAAGCGCAAACAACAAAAAAGAAAATTAAAACCAAAAAAGAAAAAACAGCGATGCACTATCAATGCCCGATGAAATGCGAAGGAGACAAAACCTATCATAAAAACGGCAAGTGTGCTGTTTGCGGTATGCAGATGAAACCGGTTAAAGCATCAATTGCCCATGCAAATTATCAATGCCCTATGAAATGCGAAGGTGATAAAATGTATGCTAAAGAAGGGAAATGCCCGGTTTGCAATATGAAATTAAAAAATGTAACATCTAAAGCTAAAGATGATGATCATAAAGGTCATAATCATTAATCAATCATTAAATAAATATCAATGAATCTGAAATTAAAAACAATTTGTTTTGCTATTGCCATTACTACATTAATGATAGCATGTAACAATAACAGCAATACCAAATTAAGTACAACCGACAGTACTGTAGTAAAAGATAGCAGCGCACATGCACATAGCTTTCGCTGTCCTATGAATTGCGAAAAAGGTAAAACATATGATAAGGAAGGCAACTGCCCTATATGCGGAATGAAGTTGGAACATTTTGATGGAGTGGATAACGGGCTTACCTACAAAATGCACTTTTCTTCTGCGCCTGCTACGGTAGAATCCGGAAGTGCCGCAACATTCTCATTCACTCCAAAAGTTGTTGGTAAAGAAACAGAAGCTGTTCCATTGGATCTCCAGCATGAAAAGAAAATACACCTGATTGTGGTTAGTAATGATCTAAGCTACTTTGAACACATCCATCCTGAATACCAGGCTGATGGCTCTTATCAAATTAAAGTATTGGATAAGAACAAAAATTATGCAGATGGAGCCGGGCACAATGAAACACGTTTTGCAACCGGTGGCGATTACATTTTGTTTGCAGATTATTTACCAAGTGGTGGCAGTCACCAGGTAGAAAAAATAAAGTTGAATGTTAAGGGTACTCCAAAACCAGTAATTACTTACAATGCTGATAAATTACTTGGTACCTCTGACAAATTTAGTGTACAGCTTGAGGTTGATGGCGGCAAATTAGTAACCGGTAAGCAAATACACATTGCCGGTAAAGTAATGAAAGATGGAAAAGAAGTTGATGTAAATTCTTTAGA
This sequence comes from Chitinophagaceae bacterium, assembly GCA_046596995.1. Lineage (GTDB taxonomy): Bacteria > Bacteroidota > Bacteroidia > Chitinophagales > Chitinophagaceae > Ginsengibacter. The sequence goes on along the minus strand of JBKJLG010000293.1, from coordinate 4,878 downwards.
GAATTACCTTGGCGCCAAAGCACACATGGTAGTTATCAGTCTTAATGATAAAGAGTATTTACATGTGCACCCTGATGTAGAGGGAGGAAAATTTGATCTGCATACTACATTCAAAAAAGCCGGTATACACCGGGGATGGATACAGTTTAAAAGTGAAGGGAAAGTGCACACCGTTGATTTTGTATTAAATGTATTGCAAGGTTAATTGGCAATAGTCAATGAAAGAACCGTAAGAGCAAAGAAGAATCAAAACAGTTATGGTTTAAAATTTAAGCAACAAAAAAATATGAAATTAATACAACTTGCTTTTTGTTTATTATTCTTTACTACTATTAACCACGCACAAAACAATAGTAAAAAAGTGGTGAAGAGAATGCTCTTTCATTCGCATGGTATAAGTTTTCAAAAATTTGAAAACCTGAATAAACGCATTGCTTCCTATCCGCAATTTGAAAGGGCAAAAAACTCAACAGGCACTTTACAATTCGGAACATTTGCTGAAAGAAAAAGATTGATAACCGGATTCAGCATTAATGCAGGCAGCAGTCTTAGCGGAGACCGTGAGAAAAAAAGTACTGCTACCAGTTTCTTTGGTTTGTCTGCCGACGTTGGGTATAATTTATTAAAAGGCAGTCGTGTTTCATTATACCCTTTTGCCGGTTTGGGTTACGAAACATATAAGATGAAATATAACAGAGATGTATCATCTCTTCCTTTTGATAGTGTTTTGCAGTCAAACACTTTTCAGCAGCGTACCGAAAATTTGATTTTCAACAATTCATTTTTAGTGTACCGGCTGGGTATGGGGGTATTCGTTACCTCAAAAAAACATACACAAAATTCAGTGGGATTGCAGATAGGTTATACAGGTGGATTTAGTTCGCAGGAATGGAAAATAAACAAGACGCAAATCCTAATGAATAGCCCTGTAGATAAGTTGTCTAAAATTTCGGCGAGTGTGTTGCTAAGGTATGAGTTGAGGAAGCCCCGACCTTGAGGGGAAGAGAATGAAGAAAAATTTGGCAATTGGCAATAAGCAAATAAAAAACCTAACAGGTCTTCAAGATCTCTTAGGTTTAAATAAACAATAAAAACATAAACATGAACAAATCAATTTTTATAGGAGCGATATTTTTCCTGGTATCTGTCGTTTCTTTTGCACAGGAAGGAAAGAAGGTAGAAGAGGTTTGTTACAATCCAAATGCAAAAGGCGATACTTCTAAGCGAAGTATTAAATCTTCAGCGGTTGGTAAAATTGGGGATGCAAATATTACCATCAATTATCATTCTCCGGGTGTTAGGAGAAGAACAATTTGGGGTGGTCTGGTCCCTTACAATGATGTATGGGTTACGGGTGCACACACTGCAACAACTTTAGAAGTTGATAAGAATTTTATAGTGGCAGGTAAGGTAATACCCAAGGGCAAATATGCCATCTTCACCATTCCCGGAAAAGCTGAATGGATTGTCATCATCAACAAAAACTGGAACCAGCATTTAACGGATGATTACCTGCAAAAGGAAGATGTAGTACGAATAAAAGTGAAGCCCGTAAAGCAGACGAAATCAACCGAGAGGTTACAGTATTATATTAAAAATGGAACAGGCGGCAAAGGAACAATTGCAATAGAATGGGAAAAACTAAAGATTGAATTTCCGGTAATTATTAAGAATTAATTGTAGAACATCAACGGAAAAAATACGAATGCCCCATTAGACCTGAAAAATTATTGATGCGTCAGGAAAAAGTAAAAATGAATGATAAAGAAATGAATAATGATTTAATTAATCCTGATAATTATAAAAGGAGATGAACAATTTAAAACCAATGCTTTTTTTAATTCCGGTTATTGCTTTGATTTTGGCAGGCATTCTTTATTTCTATTTTTTAAAACGAGTTGCAGATAAAGGTGTTTTTAAAAGGTTGATTTTTACAATTGCGGCTGTTGCATTTCTGCTAAATCTGATATGGGAAATTGTTCAGATGCCTTTGTACAAAGATGGTTCATATAGTTTGTCACACATTACATTTTGTGCTTTAGCTTCTGTTGCAGATGCACTAATGGTAGTGCTTATTTACTTAGGTGTTGCGCTTATTTATAAAAGCCCACTTTGGATTGAAGATATAAAATGGCAGCCAGTGGTTTTTATTATTTTAATTGGTGGAGTGGGAGCAGTCTTAGCAGAAATGCGGCACTTATCATCTGGGAGTTGGGCTTATTCACCATCAATGCCAATTGTACCTTTGGTTAATGTTGGTCTGTCTCCGGTGTTGCAATTCATGTTTCTGCCCTTGTTATCCTTTCATTTAAGTAACTATTTTATAAAAAATAAATGGAACGAAAAGACTAAAAATTAGAAAATTTATTTATCATTTAAACAAAAAATAAAAATTATGAAAAAGAACATTTTAATCGCAGCAGCTTTTGCATTTTCCATTACAATCCTGTCATCATGTAGCGATGGTACTTCTACAAAAGAAACAACATCTGATACAACCATGAGCAAGGATGCCATGACGCATGAAAATAATGCGACTGATGCAGAGCATGGTCAAATGATGATGAAGATGGAGGGGCACATGAAGGGAATGAAGATGACCGGAGACTTTGATATTGACTTTGCCAATATGATGATACCCCATCATCAAAGTGCTGTAGATATGGCTGAAATGTATCTGCCCAAAAGCAAAGACGAAAAAATAAAAACAATGGCTCAAAATATTATTACTGCCCAAAAGAAAGAGATAGATGAATTAAAAAACCTTATAGCAAATCATAAACCTGCTGACACTAAAGAGCGACATTCCGATGCAGGCCACGAGGGCGGCAACCATAATGAATTGATGGATGCCATGACTAAAATGATGTCTACAATGAAGGGATTGAAAATGAGTGGTGATACAGATAAAGATTTTGTTACAATGATGATTCCACATCATCAAAGCGCAGTTGAAATGGCAGAGAATGAAATATCACATGGTAAACATGTTGCAATGAAGACGTTTGCTCAAAAAGTTATTAATGATCAAACCAAAGAAATAAAAGAATTCAATGATTGGCTTTCTTCTAAGAAATAGACAAAACAGACCTGACAGATTTTAAAAATCTGTCAGGTTTATATAAAGGAACAAAAAATGCTTAATAAACTAATTCTATTTTCATTACGCAACCGGTTATTTGTAATTGCATCTGCGGCATTAATAATGGTGTACGGTGTATTTACATTGGTAAGCTTACCTGTTGATGTATTGCCTGATTTAAACAGACCAAGAGTAACCATATTTTTAGAAGCCAACGGGATGGCTCCTGAAGAAATTGAAGCACAGGTAAATTTGCCTATTGAAACAGCATTAAATGGCGCTCCCGGGGTGGAAGCAGTAAGGTCTGTTGCATCACCCGGACTAGGAATGGTATTTGTTGAATTTGACTGGAAGACTGATGTTTACCGTGCAAGACAGTTGACCTCAGAAAGGATACAGGCGATACAAATGCCCGAAGGTATTACCCCGCAACTAGGTCCTATCAGCTCCATCATGGGTCAAATAATGATGATAGCTGTTACAGGTGATACTACTTCACCGGCAGACATAAGAACCTTATCAGACTTTACTATCCGCCGAAGATTGATGAGCATTAAAGGAGTTTCGCAGGTAATTCCCATAGGAGGTGAAAGGTTGCAATACCAGGTTTTAATCTCTTCTGAAAAGCTAAGGCAATTCAATGTTTCAATTGATGATATTGATAAGGCGTTAGCTGCCACAAATCAAAATACAACTGGCGGTTTTATCAATAACAAAGGCTCTGAAGTATTGATACGAAATATAGCAAGAGCAAATACGCTGGAGGATTTGGCGAATACGGTTGTAAGTAATAAAAATAACGCACCCATATTGTTAAGCCAGGTAGCCGAAGTTAAATTTGGCGGAGCCGTTAAAAGAGGCGATGGCTCATTAAATGGTAAACCCGCCGTTATATTAAGTATTGAAAAACAGCCAACCGCAAGCACTGTAACATTAACTCAGGATATTTTAGAAGCAATAAAAGAAATACAATCCTCTCTGCCTGCAGATGTAAAAATTAATACAGAAGTTTTTAAGCAAAGTTCTTTTATAACTAATTCATTAACCAATGTAGAACATGCATTGAGAGATGGTTTTATCCTTGTTATTATTATTCTGTTTCTGTTTCTGCTAAATTTCCGGACGACCATAATTACATTAACTGCCATACCACTTTCATTAATTATTACGGCGATAGTTTTTAAACTATTTGGTATTTCTATCAATACCCTTACCCTGGGTGGTTTGGCAATAGCCATCGGGGAATTGGTAGATGATGCCATAGTGGATGTAGAGAATGTATATAGAAGATTAAAAGAAAATTGGAATAGTCCTGCTCCCAGACCTTTATTAAAAGTTATTTATGAAGCCAGCAGTGAAGTGCGTAATTCAATTGTATATGCAACCATTATTGTTGTCCTGGTATTCATTCCGCTCTTTTATCTGCAGGGCATTGAAGGAAAAATATTTGCGCCACTGGGTATCGCATATATCACTTCGATAGTTGCATCACTGGTAGTTTCTTTAACAGTTACGCCGGCATTATGCAGTTATCTTTTAAGTAAAAAGAATCATCTTAATCATATAAATTTAAAATTCTGGAAAAAGAAAGAAAAACAAATCAGCATTAATCCTGATGATGATGATAGCCCGTTAGTAAGATGGTTAAAAAAACAGGACACTAAGGTTTTACATTGGGGTTTACAACACACAAAGCCAATAATTGGTGTTGCCATTGCAATGATAATTGCTGCAATTGCCATAGTTCCTTTTTTTGGTACAGAGTTTCTCCCTCCATTTAACGAAGGAAGTTTTAC
>JBKJLG010000290.1:0-10173 GCA_046596995.1 Chitinophagaceae bacterium | reverse complement strand
TTCCTTTACAAATCCATGCGTCTGCATTGGTTACCACCTTTGGCAGTGGATATGCCTGCACCGTTTTTAAAGCAGTATCGCTGCAACCGCTGCTGTTTACAGCAACCAATTGTACATTGTATGCACCTGCGGTGGAATACATTTGGGGTAAAGGATCTTGTAATGATGATGTATTTCCATTGCTGAAATTCCAGCTCCACGAAATAGCGGACGTATCTGCATTTAAAAGTTGCCCGTTAAAATTTATAGTTGCAGGTAAACATGCACCTGGAGGTGATGAAATAGCAATTTGCGGACTGGCAACAATTTTTAATGCTGCCGTCTTTTGAATTGTATCTCTGCACCCGGCTTGCGTTACAGCAATTAATTGAACATTGTAAATACCTGTAGTATTATAACCGTGAACAGGATCCTGTTGTGCAGATGTATTGCCATCACCAAAATTCCACAGGTAATTTGTAATTATATCATTTGATGAGCTGGTGTTATTAAATGTAACAAAACCAGAATCGCACAATGTTGTTGTGGCTGTTATAAAATCAGCTTTTACACCAAAAACTTTTATTGAATCAATACCAACAATGGGTACCTGGCAACCATTCACATCTACCAAAATAAGTTTTGGCAAATACGTACCCGGGTTTGTATAAATATGTGATATAACTGAGTCTTTGGTTGAAATTGTACTACCATCATTAAGATCCCAGATAAAAGAAGTGTTTGCTCCTGTGGTTGCAACAAAATTTGTTTGCAAAGGATTGCAACCGGTAATGTTTGTATAAGTGAAAGACCCTTTTGGTCCGGTAACAACAACTTTTTTTGTTCTTACATCTGTACAGCCATTGTACCCTGTAACCGTTAAAACAATATTGTAAACTCCCGGGCTGGTATAAAAGTGTGTAGGGCTGGCAATGGTTGAAGAAGTACCATCGCCAAAATCCCATGAATAATTTATTGCATTAATTGAATTGTTTGTAAAAGTTACAATCAGCGGCGGGCAGGTGCTTACCGAATCGCTAACGGTAAAAAGTGCTTTGGGGTCTGCAATGGTAACGTAATTATTTTTTACAATGCCTGTTGTACATCCATATTGATCTGTAATATTTAATGTAACGGTGTAGGTACCTTGTGCAGAATATGTATGCACCGGATTAATTGCTGTAGAAGTATTACCATCACCAAAATTCCATAAATAAGTAAGATTCGGACCCGTTGATAAATTGCTGAAAACAATCCCTTTTGTGCTGCACGAAAGTGTATCGGCTGTATTAAAATCTGCAACCGGTTTTGAAATTATTAAATAGTTATTTTTTACAATGCTGTCAGAGCATCCATTGGTATCTACAACTTTCAGCGAAACGGAATAATTTCCCGCATTGGCATAGGTATGAGAAAAAGGTGGTGATGTTAGTGTGTCAATAATTCCATCTCCATAATTCCATATCCATTTTTGAATTGCAGTTGTTCCGTATGAACTGTCAGTAAAATTTATTGAAGTACTTAAGCACAAACCTGTATTAGTTGCAGTAAATACTGCCGTTGGTCCGCCAACTGTTACATAAAGATTTTTTATGATCGAATCTTTACAACCCGTAACATCAGTAATGGTTAAGCTAACCGTGTATGTGCCTGTTGTTGTATATAAATGACTGATAGAATCAATAGTTGATGTTATACCATTTCCATCACCAAAATTCCAGTTATACACTGCGATGTTTGCACCGTTAATATTCTTTGCTTTAAAATTTATCGTTTCTCCTTTACAGATAGCATTATCGCTAACATTAAAATCTGCCTTCTCAGAAACAACTGTTACAATTTGCGACTTGGTATGTGAACAACCTGTAGCTACATTGGTAACGGTAAGTGTAACTGAATAAGTTCCCGCCATAGCGTAAGTATGCGAAGGACTGGGTATCGAAGATGTATTGCCATCGCCAAAATTCCACTGCCATGTATCTGCGCCAATTGAAATATCTGTAAAAACTCTTTGCTTTGGCAATGCACAATCTGCACTTACATTAAAGTTTGCAATAGGTGGTTTTATATGTATGTAATTGATAAATTTTATTGTATCAGCACAGCCACTGTTCCAAACAATTAAGGTAACATCAAAATATCCAGTATCCTGATAAAAATGACTTGGGTTTTTAGAAGTTGATGTGAGGCCATCGCCAAAAAACCAAAGCCATTGGTCAGCGCCACCAGTTGTAAGGTTAGTAAAGTCCACAGGAATAAATGCACAAACATCTCTTGGATTTGCTGAAAAATTTGCTACAGGCTTAGTGCTCACAATTATTCCGTTAGCAACCACTACAGTATCTTTACAGCCGCTTGCTGTTGTAATAATTAATGAAATATTATAATTACCCGGTAAAGAAAATGTATGTACAGGATTGGCTAAAGCCGATGTAGTGCCATCTCCAAAATCCCACTTATAATTTACTACAGGATCAATGCTATTTACCAGAGAAGTAAAATTAAAAATAAATGGTGCACAGCCTTTCGCCGGTAAACCGGGAATGGTTACCACCGGCGGTTGTATTACTATGTATGAAGATTTTATAAGCGAATCTTTACAACCGGCTGCATTGGTGGCCACTAATTTAACGGTGTAAACACCTTGCGCCATATATGTATGCGATGGATTTTGCAAGGCAGATGTTGCGCCGTCACCAAAATCCCAAAAATAATTTGAGGACCCTGTAGCTGCGCTGGTAAAGATTACAGTGAAAGGGGTTTTACAACCGGTAGTATCATTTGCTGTAAAAGCAACAACAGGTTTGGCTAAAACATTTATGGTTTTAGATACAGAATCTATACAAGCGCCAAAATTGGCAATCATCTTTATAACAAAAGTGCCCGTTGTAATATATGTTTTTACCGGAGCATTTGCAGAGGATGTAGTCCCATCACCAAAATCCCAAAAAGATGATGCAGGGGCAGGAGCACTTGTGTTAGTGAATGTAGTTGCAGCACCCTGGCATAAAGCAGCCGGCACAGAGAAATCTGCATTCACATTGCCTAAGGTTATAGCGTTAACCTTCGTAAGTGTATCTGTACAACCGTTGGAATTGGTTACAATTAATCTTACTGTATAAGTGCCATTGGAAACATAAGTGTGTGTTGGACTGGCAAGAGTGGATGTGATCCCATCGCCAAAATTCCATTGATAATTTAATACACCTGTACCTGTTGAAGTATTTGAAAAATTTATGGTAACCGGAGGATTACAGGAATTGGGAATATTATTGGTAAAGCCCGCTTTAACACCTGACCCAATTTTTATATACTGATTTTTTGTAATTGTTTTTACGCAGCCAAAAGAATTTGTAATTCTTAGTGATACATTAAAATTGCCTGCGGCTGTGTATGTATGCTGAGGATTTACGGCCGAAGAAATATTGCCATCTCCAAAATCCCATTCCCGTGTTACAATCGTGCCGCTGCCTGGTGTAGTTAAATCTGTAAACTGCACTGGCAAAGGAAAACAGCCCGTGTTTGGATTGCCCAAAAAATCTACATTAGGCAACCCATATACAGTTATGTATTGGCTTTTTACAATTGAATCAGTTCCTGCAGATGATGTTACAATTAATTTTATGTTATACTGCCCCGGGGTAAAATAAGTAACGGCCGGGTTTTGTAAAAATGAAATCGTTCCATTCCCTAAATCCCATTTCCAGCCTGTTGGGGTTCCGGTTGATAAGTCATTAAAATTTACAAGCAAAGGTGCACAGCCTGTAGTGGGTGATGCGGCAAACTTTGCAGCCAACTGTGCTTTAGGCGTTAAGCCTTGTAATAATAAAATAATAAGCAGCAACCATTTGAATGGTGCTTGTAGGGTTATCATTTTAATTGCTTGGTTTTAAATGATATTAGATATCGATGAATTGCTCATCAGTTATATAAACTTAAAAAAAGAGAAAAAATTGTGTAACCTGCTAGTAAGCTACATGTGGATAAAAACTATGTCAGTATAAAATTTAGAGAAGTTTTTATTGGCTTATCAAACGCATTCTATATGCATTCATTGCTGTAACGCCGAGTTTTTTAATAAGGCGATAATTTACCACCACACCAACCGGAGCGCCAATTACCGGTATAAGCTGCGCCATTTTAGCAAGATCAATATAATCTCTGTATTCCTGTTGAAAAGAGCGCCAATCAAACTGGTGAATATCATCAGGCAGGTGTATCCTTTTCTCCTCCCAGTTTTCCATCTTAAGGTAAACACTTTTTCTTTCCTGGTGGCTACAAAAAGCCAACTGAAATATATGAAGTATATAAAGTCTTTCTTTGTAATCATCAGTATTGTAACCATACAAGGCTGCAATTTCAAAAAGCAGTTTTATTTTAATGGTAAGCAGTAATGGAAAATCAGCAAGTCCAAGCAAAATGCCGCCTGCGCCGGTTATACCGCCTTCCACCGCTGCCGTCGTGCGATAAAACTTTATTCTCTCTGTTATCCGCATTTCCATTATTTGCCAATCATCTCTAACAACAGGATCTTTTGTTGTAAACCTGGCTCCAAACAAAACTGCCCTAACCATTTGCTTAATAGTTGCAGTTATTGCCTGGTGAATTTTTTCCGGTATCCAGCTATTTATTTTTGTTTGTATTCTTTTTGAGAAGGCATTAAATAACGTAGGACGTGCAATCATTTGCTTTTGCCAATGTTTAACTTCTGTTTGCAACTGTTGTTTATAGCCCTCCATATAATAAAATATTTTATGAAGATAGAACTTGAAATATTAATTAACTTGAACAAAAGAACCAAATGTTATTACACCTCAAAAAACTATTTTTATTTTTCCCGATAATTTTTTTCAGCTTCGTAACGAATGCACAGGAATTTGGAGGCAATCCTCCTTGTGTAAAATGGAAACAAATCAACACTCCCTCAGCAAGAATTATTTTTCCCCAGAAATTAGATTCTGCTGCTGAAAGAATTGCCAACATTGTTTCTCATCTAAATTCAGCTACAAAAAATACTATAGGCAATCAACAGCGAAAAATAAATATTGTTTTACAAAACCAAACCACAATATCAAATGGTTATGTTGGACTAGGCCCTTATCGCAGTGAATATTATTTAACACCATTACAAAACAGTTTTGAATTAGGGAGCTTGCCTTGGGCTGAGCAATTGGCCTTGCACGAATTCAGGCATGTACAGCAATACAATAATTTTAATGTTGGCGCATCAAAATTATTACGCATTTTATTTGGTGAAGAAGGACAGGCATTAGCCAACAATGCAGCTATACCCAACTGGTTTTACGAAGGTGATGCAGTTTTTAATGAAACCCATGCCAGCCGGCAGGGACGTGGAAGATTACCTTATTTTTTTAATGATTACCGGGCTTTATGGCAGGCGGATAAAAAATACAGCTGGCAAAAATTGCGCAATGGCTCTTATAAAGATTTTGTGCCTGACCATTATGCACTTGGTTATTTAATGGTTGCCTACGGCAGAGAAAAATATGGAGATGAATTTTGGAAAAATGTTACGCAGGATGCCGCCGCCTTTAAAGGATTTTTTTATCCTTTTCAAAAAGCAATTAAAAAATATTCAGGTAAAACGTACGCTGCATTCCAAAATGATGCTTTAAATTATTTTAAAATAAATCTTGCAAAAAAAGAAAAAATAAAACACGCAGATAAAGAATTTGTTAATGAAGATTACCCTGTATTTATAAATGATAATGAAATAGTCTTTGTAAGAGCAGGTTACAAGAAAATTTCAACTTTTATTGTTAAGAATGATAAAGAAGAAATAAAAGTAAGGGTAAAAGATGTAAGCATTGATAATCACTTTAGTTACCGCAATGGAAATATTATTTATGCAGCTTATCAACCCGATATACGCTGGGGCTACCGCGATTACAGTGAAATAAAATTGTTGAATATTGCAACAGGCAAACAAAAAACACTCACACATCATACTAAATTATTTTCACCGGATATAAGTGAAGATGGGGAAACTTTTGTAGCAGTAGAGGTGAACACAAATGGAAAATCAGCATTACAAATATTTGATCGTAATGGAAAAAAACTTAAATCAATCGCAAACCCTGGCAATTTATTTTACACTTATCCAAAATTTTACGGGAGTGATAAAATCATTTCTGCAGTAAGAAATAGTGCCGGGCAAATGGCGCTTGCATCCATTAATATTTCGTCCGGCGAAGCCGAAAATTTAACGCCGTACTCCTTTAATGTTATTGGTTTTCCAGTGATACAAAATGATACAATTTATTTTTCAGCCGCAAGCGGAGATGAAGAAAGGGTCTTTGCCTTCTCACTAAAAAATAAAAAAATATTTGCGTTGCAGCATGAAATAATGAAAAAAGGATGGGGCCAATACCAGCCTTCGGTAGGCGCTACAATGCTTGCCTGGACTACCTTTACAGCGCAAGGCTTTAAATTACAGAAAGTTAAAAAAACTGATCTGCAATGGAAAGCTGTTTCTGCACAGGATTTTGCAAATGATAATTTCGATTTTGCTGTTACAGCCATACATAAAACAAAGGCAAATTTGCTTGCTACTGTTCCTCACGAAAAATTTACTGTTAAAAAATATAATAAAGCATTTGGGCTTATCAATTTTCACAGCATTGAGCCGGCAGTTGATGACCCCGATTATGCACTAACACTTATTAGCCAAAATATTTTAAACACCTTTCAATCGCAATTATCTGTTGGCTATAACCGTGTTGAAAAATTTAAAAAAATAAGTTTTAGCGGAGTATATGGCGCATTGTTTCCTTACCTCTCCGCAGGTATTGATTATACCATTGACCGGCAGGGACTTTACCGGGGAAAAAGAATTTATTGGAATGAAATTGAGCCAAATTTTGGCATTAGCATACCCTTAAATTTAAGTAAAGGAAGAACATTCACTTATTTAAATGTCGGAAGCAATTATGTTTACAACCAATCTAACTTTAAAGGTTTATACAAAGATACATTGGGTAAAATATCTTACGGCTACATCAATAATTTTTTATCGCTCAGCAATCAAACGCAAAAAGCAAGACAACATATTTATCCCCGGTTTGCACAGTCAGTTAACCTTACTTACAAAAGAGCTGTTACACATTATAAAGGTGATCAGATTGTGGCCAATGGTAATTTGTATTTGCCCGGTGTTGCTGCTACACACAACATAATTATTAACGCTGCTTTTTTACAAAAAGATACAGCAAGCCAATTAAATTTTTCCAGTGGTTTTCCTTTTTCACGGGGATATACGGGTGTTAATTTGCACAGTATGACCAAGTGGGGAATTGATTATCATTTCCCGTTGGTTTATCCTGAGCTGGGCTTTGCAAGCATTGTTTATTTTTTACGCATCAGGGCAAATGCATTTTACGATGATACACGTGTGAGTGATTTTTTAAGAAACAGAAACACATTCAACGCTACTTTCCGTTCTGCCGGAGGCGAAATATATTTTGATACAAAATGGTGGAACCAGGCGCCAATTACTTTTGGGGTAAGATACAGCCGCCTGCTGGATGCTGACCTTTTTGGCAGCACAGGCAGCAACAGGTTTGAATTTATTTTACCGGTAAATATTTTTCAAAAATAAATGCTTACTAAAGTGCATAACATCAGTAATTTTTTGCAATTCTTATGGCATGATTTTTATGTTGTTCACAGCATCCATACTTTTTAATTTTACTATATTTTAAAAAATTTTATTATGAGTACAGATACAATATCTACAAAGAAAAAAGTAACTAACTATTATTCTGTTGCACCCAGCGTATGGGGAATGAAAGATATTTTTGTGAATTTTTACATGGTACTTAATCCATTTGATGGTACCTGGGTTTTGGTTGATGGAGGCTTAAAATGGAGTGCGCCAAAAATTATAAAAATGGCAAAGCAGCTTTTTGGTAATGATGCAAAGCCATCTGCTATTATTCTTACACATGGGCATTTTGATCATGTTGGTGCAGTTGAAAAGTTATTGCAGGAATGGAATGTTCCGGTGTATGCTCATTATCTTGAAATGCCTTACCTCACAGGTAAATCTTCATATCCCCCACCCGATCCATCTGTTGGCGGAGGCTTAATGTCGCTGATGGCATGGGCTTATCCTACCAGTTCCATAAATATTTGGAATCATATTAATGTTTTACCAGAAAATGGTGGTGTTCCCGGCTTGCCGGAATGGAAATTTATACATACACCCGGACATACACCCGGGCACATAAGTTTGTTTAGAGAAAGTGATGGCGTTTTGATTGCAGGCGATGCATTGGTTACAACAAAAACCGAATCTGCGCTTTCTGTAATGCTGCAACTAAAAACAGTTAGCGGGCCACCGAAATATTCAACTACTGATTGGGCGCTTGCCCGCCAGTCAGTAAAAGAGTTAATGAAGCTTGAGCCCGATGTACTTGCAACAGGGCATGGTAAACCCATGTATGGTGCTGAGGTAAGAAGATTGCTGCATAAATTATCAGAGCGATTTTATGAAATTGCAGTTCCATCTTCGGGAAGATATATTGATGAGCCTGTTGTATCGGACGCAACAGGAGTTGTGTATGTACCGGAAAATAATATTGATAAAAGAGCTTTAACCATCAAAGCACTGGCAGTTACTGCAATTGCGGCTACGGCTTTTGTTTTGCTGAGCAGTAAGCAAAAGAAAAAGAAAAAGAATAAAGAGGCGCTGGCTTACGAGATTTGGTAATTACTGCGCAACGCTACCATCAGTAAAAATAATTTTTTCAGGGTTCCACTCAATCCTAAGATCGGTCATATTTTTTGATTTTATGCGCTGATCATTTTCATTATTAGGATTATATGGAACCCTGATATTTTTTTGCATTTTTCCATTTTTAATCAATTCTTCATCCAGCAAAATATCAATCTTTTTAATTTCCCTTTCTAAAAGATCCTGCAGGCTAATGCTGCCAACAATAATATTAATATTTTTAGGAGATGTGTTGTGAAAATTGATGGTGTATATCATCCACTCTTTTTTATCAATGGTTGCTGTTTTTTTTTCTGATAAACTAACCGAAGCAAAGCTTCCCATTCTTTCTCTCTTTAATTCCTTTTCCATTTGCGCCTGATCATTTTGTGCTGCATTGTTATTGCGTATATTTTTTATTTTATCCAATATTTCTTCATAGGTTTTTCCCTGCATATCATTACCGGCAAGCCGGGAAACGAGAATGTATTTAGTTAGCAGCTCAATATCATCATAACTTATTTTTTTACTTTCCCTTATGTGCCCTAAATCTTCTTCGTATGTTTTAAGGTCATATGTTTTGCTTAAAGGGTTATTGCAGGCAACTAAAAAAACAAAAGATAAAATTGCACTCCATCTCATAAAAAAAAGTGATTACTGCATAAAAATATTATAAAAATGCAAAGCCTGCTTAATGTTATCAATATTATCTTTGAAAAAAAAAATAATGAGAATAGATATAGGATCACAAGCACCGGATTTTGCTTTATATGATACAGAAAAAAATAAAATAACCTTAAGCCAACACAAAGGGGAAAATGTATTGCTCCTGTTTTTTCCTTTGGCTTTTACCAGCACCTGCACTACAGAATTGTGCGGCATTAGAGATAACATAAATATTTACAACAACAGCAATGCACAGGTGTTTGGCATTTCTGTGGATTCTCTTTATACGCTGGCAAAATATAAAGAAGAACAAAAATTGAATTTTCCGCTGCTTAGCGATTTTAATAAAGAGGTTTCTCAAATGTATGGCTCTCTTTATCCAACCTTTGGTTTTGATATGAGAGGTGTGGGGAAACGCAGTGCATTTTTAATTGATGACGAAGGAATAGTTCGCTACGCAGAAGTTTTAGAAAATGCCTCAGAGATACCCAATTTTCAAGCTATTCAAAAAGTTTTGTCAGGTTTAACTAAAAAAGTTCTTGATAATCCCTTTTAAGATATTTTTTATAAAATAAATAACCTGTTTTGGTGTTATTAATAGTAACTATTGGTACTTTTATAATAAAATTCTAATTTTAGTGTATTGAATAAAAAACTTTACATACTTATTTTTGCTATTTTATTTTCCCTTGGCGCTACTGCCCAGGTAAAAATATTAACAGGTGAGCCTGCTAAATACATCAGGTTTTACCCCAACCCTGCTGTATCCTCAATCAATTTCGAATTTCAAAAAG
>JBKJLG010000156.1:0-4187 GCA_046596995.1 Chitinophagaceae bacterium | reverse complement strand
TGATGTTGATGGCACAACATCCGTGGCATGTATGTTTAATTTTCTTCAAAAGATTTATCAACCACAAAATATTGAATTCTATATTCCGCACAGGTATAGAGAAGGTTATGGTATTAGCAAGATGGGTATTGATTATGCGAAAGAAAATAAATTTTCGCTTATCATTTCTCTTGATTGCGGCATTAAATCGATTGACCTGATTGCATACGCAAAAACTTTAAGTATAGATTTTATTATTTGCGATCATCATTTACCTGATGACGAATTACCGCCAGCCATCGCTATTTTAAATCCCAAACAAAAAGATTGCAAATACCCTTATAAAGAATTGTGCGGTTGCGGAGTTGGTTTTAAATTAATAACTGCGCTTGCGAAAAAATTAAATTTACCTGATGATGATTACCTTATTTACCTGGACCTTGTAGCCACAGCCATTGCAGCAGATATTGTTCCCATAACAGACGAAAACCGTATAATGGCTTTTTATGGATTAAAAAAAATAAATGAAAACCCTTGTGCCGGCATTAAAGCGCTGATACAATTAAGTAAGGTGGAGAAAAAATTTTCGATAAATAATGTTGTTTTTATAATTGCGCCGAGGGTAAATGCAGCCGGCAGAATGGATGATGCAAAAAAAGCTGTGCAAATGTTTGTTGAGCAGGATTTTGATAAAGCAATGGAATATGCAGAAATGTTGCAAAGTGATAACATTGACCGAAAAGATGCTGACACGACCATTACCGAAGAAGCATTAGCGATAATTGATGGCAATGAAATTTTGGTTAACAGAAAATCAACTGTGATTTACAGACCGCACTGGCACAAAGGCGTGGTGGGCATTGTAGCCTCACGGTTAATTGAAAAATATTACCGGCCAACTGTGGTGCTAACGCAAAGTGGCGATGTTGTTGCCGGCAGCGCAAGAAGTGTGGCTGGTTTTAATTTGTACGAAGCCATACATGCCTGCCGTGAACATTTAATGGGCTATGGCGGACATTTTGCCGCCGCAGGAATGACCATGAAACTGGAAAGCGTTGAAGCATTTAATGATATGTTTGAAGAAGTTGTTGACAGACTTATTGAGCCTCATCTTTTAATACCGGAAATAATTATTGATGCTGAAGTAGAATTTAAGAATCTTACTAAAAGTTTTTTTAATGTCCTTACGCAAATGGAGCCTTTCGGTCCTGAGAATATGCGGCCTGTTTTTATCACTAAAAATATTATTGACACCTCATACTCCAAAATTGTAAAAGAACAACACATAAGATTTGTTGTTAAAAAAAATAATATTGTTTTTACCGGCATAGGTTTTAATATGGCTGATAAATTTTATTTATTGCAGATGAAAAAGCCATTGGATATTGTTTATACACTGGATGAAAATGAATGGAACGGCGAAACGGTTTTACAGCTAAAAGTGATCGACATAAGGGTAACGGAAAATAATATTGCATAATAAATATTTACATGAAAGCATTTGGATACGTAAAGTATTTTTTATACATAGCATGGCACTGGAACATTCGCCTGGCGTGGTTCACTGTTACTCATGAAATTAAAGGTGAAAAAAAATATGGCATAGAAACCACTCCGTTAAACAATTTAAAAAATCTTTCTTTAAAAGGAAATATTGAAGGTGCAGAAATTTACCAGGGAGCCAATTATTTTCTTCTTGAAAAAGTATTTTCTTGTTTAGATACAATTGAGGGCAGTAAAAATATAATTGACTTTGGTTGCGGAAAAGGAAGAGTTATGGTGGTAGCAGCCCATTATAATTTTAATAAAATTACCGGGATAGATTTTGCAAAAGAATTGTGTGATGAGGCTATAAATAATATGATTCCCATACAAAAAAGATTTCCTGAAAAAATATTTAATGTAATACACATAAATGCGGCAGAACACACTATTGAAGATTATACAAATGTATTTTTCTTTTTTAACCCTTTTGATGAAGTGATAATGCTAAAAGTTGTAAAAAATATTTTGGCTTCGCTGAAAAAAAATGAAAGAGAAATTTATGTTGTATATGTAAACCCCGTGCATAAAGAAATATTTTTAAGCGCCGGCTTTGAAGAAATATATTATTTTGAAAAATTCTATTACATACAGGGATGCGTACTACAAAAAAGCCCCGAAGATTTCGGGGCGGATTAAAAATATACTTGAATTTTATGCATCTAAAATTATTCTTTCATCTTTTTTTGTATGCATCATATCAACACTGCGATTTATAAAATTTGTCAACTCATTTCCCTTTAATAATCCCTGCGAAAGCAGCGCCAGGTCAGCTAAATTACGCACCTGCTTTTCCTGTTGTTCTTTGTTGTCATCTTTTAAAATATTTTGATAAATGGGATGATTGCCATTCACGGTTAGAGTAACTTCTTCGGGCATGTTGCCGTAAAAACTTCCCATTCCTCCACCCCCATTCATACTCATATCTTTCATCCTCCGCATAAATTCAGGACGAGTTGCAATAACCGGGGCACTTTCTTGTGACAAGCCTTTTACCTCCACGGTTACGTGCAATTCAGGAATTTTTACTTCAAATAATTCTTTCAGTTTTTCCTGCTCATCTTTTGATAAAACGCTTTCCGTGTTTTCATTTTTATCAATAAGATTTTCTGTAATATCGGCATCCACCCTTACAAATTGAACATCACTCCACTTCATTTCCATATTATTTATAAAGGCAGCATCAACAATAGTTTCAAGCTTAACCACTTTATAATTCTTTTGCTTTGCAGCCTGAATAAAACTATTTTGCTGTACAGGATCTGTAGTGTATAACATCACCAACTTTCCTTCTTTATTTTTTTGTAGGGTTTCTGTTGCGTGCCTGTATTCTTCAAGAGTATAAAATTTTTGTCCATCAGCATCAGGCGCAGCATCTTCAAAAATGTTGAACTTGTTTGCTTTCTCTAAAAATTTATCATCGGTCATCATACCATACTTAACAAACAATCCTGTACTCTCCCATTTCTCTTCAAAAGATTTCCTTTCTTTATTAAATATCTCCTCTAATTTATCAGCTACTTTTTTAGTGATGTAAGCATTTATCTTTTTCACATTTGGGTCGCCCTGCAAATAACTTCTGCTTACATTTAACGGAATATCCGGACTATCAATAACACCATGCAGCAGCATTAAAAACTCAGGAACAATATCTTTCACTTCATCGGTAACAAAAACCTGGTTGCTGTATAACTGGATCTTATCTTTCTGAATTTCAAAGCTCTTTTTTATTTTAGGGAAATATAAAATACCCGTAAGATTAAAAGGGTAATCTACATTAAGATGTATCCAGAATAAAGGCTTCTCACTAAAAGGATATAATTCTTTATAAAAATTTTCGTAATCTTCATTTGTAAGGTCGACTGGTTTTTTTGTCCAGGCAGGGGAAGTATTATTTATCTGTTTATTTTCTTCTTTTTCGCCATCTTTTTTTTCTTCCTTCTTTTCATTTTCATCTATAAAAAAAATGGGGACGGGCAAAAATTTACAAAATTTTTCAAGAATAGATTTTACACGGTATGGCTCTAAAAATTCTTTGCTTTCTTCATTAATATGTAAAATAATATCCGTTCCCCTTGCATTCTTTTCTGTTTCTTCTAAAATATATTCAGGGCTTCCGTCACATTCCCATCTTGCCGCTTTTTCTTCTTGCTTAAAACTTTTTGTAAACACTTCAACTTTATCACTCACCATAAAAGAAGAATAAAATCCTAAACCGAAATGGCCGATTATATTGGCTTCATTTTGTCCCTTGTATTTATTTAAAAATTCTTCGGCGCCGCTAAAAGCTACCTGGTTTAAATATTTATCAACTTCTTCGGCAGTCATTCCCACACCCTTGTCAGAAATGGTAAGTGTTTTTTTCTCTGCATTAACCCTTACAGTTATTGCGGTATCTCCAATTTCCCCCTTGGCTTCGCCGATGGAAGAAAGCGTTTTTAATTTTTGCGTGGCATCTACCGCATTGCTCACTAATTCACGAATGAATATTTCGTGATCGCTGTAAAGAAATTTTTTAATGATTGGAAAAATATTCTCTGTCTGAACCCTGATACTGCCCTTTTGCATAAATAATTTTTTGCAATGCAGATTCAAAATAAGTGCCACACCATAATTGCTGACAGGATGGCAAATTGTTGATAAAATAATTAATTGGCAAGTTCAGA
>JBKJLG010000202.1:0-6586 GCA_046596995.1 Chitinophagaceae bacterium | reverse complement strand
TCATCTGTGGCACCTGCATCTTTCATAATTTTTGCCCACATCCTTCTTGCAGCTCTGAATTTTGCAACCTCTTCAAATAAATTATTGTGTGCATTAAAAAAGAAAGACAGGCGTTTGCCAAAAACATTTATATCCAAACCTTTATCCATGGCAGCTTTTACATACGCTTTACCATTGCTAAGCGTAAAAGCAATTTCCTGCACGGCTGTACTACCAGCTTCACGAATGTGATAGCCCGAAATTGAAATTGTATTCCACTTTGGTAATTTTTTACTGCACCACTCAAACACATCTGTAATTATCCGCATAGAAGGTTTAGGCGGATAAATATAGGTTCCTCTTGCAGCATATTCTTTTAAAATATCATTTTGAATGGTGCCCGTTAATTTAGAAAGGTCTGCACCTTGTTTTTTTGCCAGGGCTACATAAAATGCGAGCAATATAAATGCAGTTGCATTTATGGTCATAGATGTGGAAATCTCCTCCAGCTTAATATCCTTAAAAAGCAATTCTATATCTTTTAAAGAATCTATTGCAACGCCTGCTTTGCCCACTTCACCATCAGCGAGTTCATGATCACTATCGTAACCAATTTGTGTTGGTAAATCGAATGCAACACTTAAACCTGATACACCCTGCGATAATAAATATTGATATCGCTTGTTGCTTTCTTCTGCTGTACTAAAACCTGCGTATTGCCGCATTGTCCAAAGTTTGCCCCTGTACATATCAGGTTGAATGCCTCGTGTAAATGGAAACTGCCCAGCCTCTCCAACCCCCTTTGAAAAGAAAGCCTCCCCAAACTCCTCCGGGGGAGGGGCTTTAGAAACATCGGTCGATGTGTAGATTTTTTTTATTTCAATTCCGCTATCTGTATATTTTTTATTCATTCATCTATTTAAGTGTTTACAAGTCCTCCCTTTAGGAAGATTTAGAGGGTGTATTACATTAATTTTTTTGCTTCAAAATTTAGTGCTTCTAAAACTATTGTATGCAAAGATGATTTCGGGTTGCTCATTAGGTATTCAATAATATTTTTATTAAGATCTAACCCTGAAGCCTGCATTGGTAGGGTAGAAGCCAGTTGATTTACAATGTAAATATTTTGCTCTTTTAAATTATTAACTGCCCGCCATGCCTCGGCAGACACATACACTTGCTGACTAATGTTATACTCATACTCCATTTTAATAGCCTCTACCAAAGTGCTTTGCATTTGTCTTGCTGTTAACCCTGCATTGGGAATGCGTATTATCAGATTTTGTAATCCTATACGTTCAGCAAGTAAGGTCAATCTTTCATACGCCTGCAATCTTAGTTTTAAGGTTTCATTATTTAGTTCAGGATTTTTTTTAATAAGATTTTTGAAGCCCGAAAATTCTGTGATGATCCAAACAATTGCCAGGAACATAACTCCCAAAACAATTATAACCACTGTCTCAAATGTTGACATACTCTTAATTTACTTCAAAAATAATCATTCCCCCAATAAACATTTGTAATTTTACACTATAAAACAAGCAATATGGAAACACAAACTACAGCTCCGGTAAATTTTATGCAAGGTGCAGTTAAAGAAATAAAAAGACTGATGAATGAAGATAGTTTTGATTCCACACAATATTTGCGTGTTGGTGTAAAAGGCGGCGGATGCTCCGGCATGACGTATTTACTAGGTTTTGAAAAAAAAGAAGAACAAGATGAAATTTTTGAGATTGACGGAATAAATTGCATCATAAATCCTGCTCACGCAATTTATTTAACCGGTATGGAAATAGAATGGGAGGGAGGATTAAACTCAAGAGGATTTACATTTAAAAACCCAAATGCAAGTAAAACTTGTGGCTGCGGAACCTCATTTGCGGTCTGAATTAAGATTTGTTAGATTAATGGATATTAGGATTAGTTCAGATAGTTTTTGTCCAATTAAAAACCCGTTAATCTCTTAACGGGTCTCATACTAAAATTATTTATTAAATAAATCCTGATCAGGCTTTCGCTGTTTTTATCTTCCCCATTGCTCTTTTAACATTTTCAGTTGCATAATCTGCGGAACCTAGTGGTTTGTTTTTTGCAAAATCAACGAGTATTGGCGCAGCCACAAATATTGAAGAATAGGTACCCGTTGCAACACCAATTAGCATTGCAAACGCAAACCCTCTTGTAACTTCCCCGCCAAAAATAAATAAGATAAGCAGAGTTATGAATACGGTTAATGATGTCATGATGGTACGGCTTAGCGTATCATTAATGGCACGGTTAATAATTGTTTTTTTGTCTGCACCTTTCATATTTCGGCTGTATTCACGTATCCTGTCAAATACAATTACTGTATCGTTCATGGAGAAGCCGATAACGGTAAGTATTGCTGCAATAAAATGCTGATCAATCTCCAGCGGAAAAGGAACGATATTTTTAAAGAAAGAGAAAACTGCCAGCGTTACAAATACGTCGTGCAAAAGAGAAACAATTGTTCCCAAAGAATAGCGCCAGTCACGGAAACGAATAAGAATATAAAATATAATAGCAAGCAGGGCAAAAATAGTTGCTTTAATAGCGCCTTTTTTAAGATCATCTGAAATGGTGGGCTGTACAACCTGTGAGCTTTGAATATTATTTTTTACAAAGCTTGCATAAGTAGTGCCTGACGGCAAATGATTTTTTAATCCATCGTAAAGCCTTGTCTGTACAGTGCTGTCAGCATTATCAACACCCTTCATAAAAGAAGTGGTAATGTTTAAATGCCTGCTGTCCCCAACGGTTTTAATAACCGGAAAATCTCCATCGAGTTTATTTTTAAGGTTATCTCTTATATCATCGTTTTTTACAGCTTTATCAAATTGTATTGTGTAACTGCGGCCTCCTTTAAATTCCACGCCTTCGTGAAAACCATTAAAGAAAGATGCAACTCCTAATAAAAGAACAACAACTGAAATTGCATACGCAACTTTTCTGTATTCAATAAATTTAAAACTTGCATGCTGAAATACTCTGCTTGAAACTGAAGTGAAATATTTAAAGTGTCTTTGCTTGTTAGTCCACAAATCAGTTATAATTCTTGATAATAAAATGCCGCAAAACAAAGAAAGCGTTATACCCAGCATTTGTGTTGTAGCAAAACCTTTAACCGGTCCTAAGCCAAAATAAAATAAAATGGCAGCGGTTAAAAATGTGGTAACGTGAGCATCTAAAACAGGAGCAAGTGAACGACGGTAACCATCGTTAACAGCTTGAGCATAACTTTTACCACGGGTAAGTTCTTCTTTAATTCTCTCAAAAATAATTACGTTGGTATCTACCGCCATACCAATGGTTAAAACCAAACCTGCAATACCAGCAGCTGTAAGCGAAGCACCTAGTGCACTTAATACGCCAACCGTAAATAGCAGGTTTAAAATTAATGCGATGTTAGCAACCCAGCCTGCTGTATTGTAATAAACAAGCATTAAAATAAATATCACCAAAAATGAAATAGCAAATGCTTTTGCGCCGCCATTAACAGCTTCTTTACCCAGCGTTGGGCCAACAATTTGTTCCTGTACTATTTTTGCAGGAGCATCCAGCTTACCAGACTTTAAAATATTTGCAAGATCCTGTGCTTCGTTTACCGTAAAATTTCCGCTTATTTCTGAGTTGCCTCCTTCAATAGCACCGTTAACGTTTGGTGCTGAGTAAACTACATCATCCAGTACAATTGCAATGGGTTTACCAACATTATCTCCGGTTAACTTAGCCCATTTTTTACTGCCGGTTGGTGTCATCTGCATTTTAATGGCAGGTCGGCCTTTATCATCATAATCCTGGCTTGATTCTTCAACCGCATCACCTTCAAGTTTTGCTTTATCATTGCCTGAAATAGTTTTTATTGCATACATCTGCAAATATTTCTTACCGCTTTTTGCATCTTTCTCTTCAAGACCGTATAAAAATTTAATGTTTGCAGGAAAATTATTTTTCACTACATCAAGCCTTAAATATTCATTGGCTTTTGCTGTGTCTTTAATTTCAATATTAGCAATTGGTCCGGGATAAAATTGCTTGCCGGCATTATCTTGTTGTGGGCCTAAAAAGCTGATGGTGCTTATTAAGGGCTTTTCATTTTTAGCTAAAAGGGTATTGGTTGTATCTGTTTTTATTTTAGCAGTATCTGTTATTTGCTTTGTTGTATCAGGTGCAACACCATTTAAATAATTCTGTAAGGCTTTATCTGCTGCTTCAATATTCTTACTTATTTCTCCAATATTGTACACTTCCCAAAATTGTAAATTGGCAGAAGATTGTAATAATTTACGCACCCTGTCAGCATCCTGCACACCGGCAAGCTCAACAGAAATAGTACCTTTATTTTCATCAAGATTAATATTGGGCTGCGCAACACCAAACTTATCAATACGCTTTAATAATATTTTATATGTTTGATTAATAGCTCCTTTAGAAATGGTTCTTATTTCTCCTAATACCTTCTCATCACTATCAGAAACTTTAATGGCTTTACCTGCGCCGGCAAAGAGGGAAGCAAGTTTTGCAGATGGATTTTGCTGCTTAAATGCATCACCAAATAAACTAATATAATCAGCATCGCTGTTTACTTTTAAGGTATTTGCAAGGTTGATGGCATTTAAAAGCTGCGGATCTTTAGGGTTATTGCTTAAAGATTTTATTAAACCATCTAAACTTACATCCATGGTAACACTCATGCCGCCCTGAAGATCTAAACCAAGGTTTAATTCATTCTCTTTACATTTTTGATAGGAAGTGCCTAACAGCGGATAAATTTTTGTATCCCTTGTACTATCCAGCAAATGCAGCAATTTTAATTTAACCAAATCGTCTTTTTCATCTCCCTTTACACCAGGGTTGCCAGCCTTTACCAACCTTTCAGCCTTAGCCTTCATTTTGTTTTCGTGGCTGTTAACCACCCAGGTAAACGATAATTGAAATACAGAGATAAGTATTAATATAATCGCAAAAAACCAAACCAAACCTTTCAGTTTCATATCTTAATTTTTAGAAGTTGGCAAAGATAAGGTTTTGAAGTGGAATGTAACTACGATAAACCAAAGCTAAAACCCATCTTTAAAAAAAGTTATTTGATTTTTGGGATGCACTTTTCTATATTTTTGGCGTTATGATAAATGCTATTATAAAGATTTTTTCTGCAACGCTTTTAAGTGTTTATATATTTGCCTGTAACCCCGCCAAAAAAGTGCAGGCTCCTGAAAATAAAACCATAAATACTGCTAAGGTAAATATCCCTGTAGCTGCAATACCTGATAAAGCAAAAACAGATGCACTGCTTACGAATTTACTAAAACAATATCCTCAACATTTTGACAGTATTCTTCAGCACAAACAAGACTGGAATGTACAGATCATCTACACACAAATTGACCGTGATGCAAACAATACCCCCCAACTAACCAATTATTATTTTAATGTAAATCCGGATAATTATTTTTATCCAGCCTCAACAGTAAAACTTCCTGCGGCAATACTTGCTTTGCAAAAACTTAATGAATTAAAAGTAAAGGGAATTGATAAAAATACAACAATGATAACGGAGGCTGCTTATAGTGGACAAACCCCGGTTTACAATGATCCCACAACTGCTGATGGGAAACCTACTATTGCTAATTATATTAAAAAAATATTTTTGGTAAGCGATAACGATGCCTTTAACCGTTTATATGAATTTTTGGGGCAGGAATATTTAAATGAACAGTTACATAAAAAAGGATATAAAGAAACACAGCTTGTACATCGCCTGCAAATACCTTTAAGTGAAGAGGAAAACAGGCGTACTAATCCTGTAAAATTTCTTGATGAAAATAATAATGTTCTGTATCAGCAACCATTGGTTTTTAGTAAGATGAAATATGCCAACAGAAAGGATTCTCTTGGCAATGCTTTTTACAAAGGAAATGAGTTGGTAAACGCACCCATGAATTTTAGTAAAAAGAATAAAATAAGTTTAGAGAGCTTGCATGACATTCTGCGGAGCGTAATTTTACCTACCATGGTGAGTGAAAAACAACGTTTTAATTTAACAGATGAAGATTACAAATTGTTGTTACAATACATGTCCCAATATCCGGCAGAAACTTCATTTCCTGCATACGATGTTGATCATTACGAGGATGCTTATGTAAAGTTTTTATTGTACGGTTCTCAAAAAGGAAGCCTGCCAAAAAACATTAGAGTTTTTAATAAAGTAGGCAATGCATATGGAGAGCTTGTTGATGTGGCGTACGTTGTTGATTTTGATAAAAAGATAGAATTCTTTTTATCTGCCGCAATAAATTGCAATAAAGATGGAGTATTAAACGATGATAAATACGACTACGAAACCATTGGCTATCCATTTATGAAAAATCTCGGTAAAGTAATTTATGATTATGAAAGTGGCAGAAAGCGCACTAATACTCCTGATCTTTCATCTTTTAAAAGAATCTTCAAAAAATAATTAAAAGATTATTTATCATATTCCATTTTAAAAGATGAAAGATCAGGAGTATTTGTGCGCTTTCTGCCACTTTCATAATCATAAATTACTTTACCGAGATTTTTCATAAATGGATAGCCAATG
>JBKJLG010000270.1:0-5857 GCA_046596995.1 Chitinophagaceae bacterium | reverse complement strand
TCATCCAGATATTTTTGTAATAAGTGAGAATAAGTAGTGGCTATTTTTAAGCCATTCAAATCCTTGATTGAATTATAGGTAAAAGTTTTGGGCACCGCAATACTCAGCCGGCATTTACCAAAACCCAGCCGGTAAATCAGTTCTATATCCCTGTCCTTTTCCAACAATACATTTTCACCAACAAAGCCAATGTCAGCAACGCCATCATAAACATATTGAGGTATGTCATCATCCCGTAAAAAAAATACTTCAACAGGAAAGTTAACAGCCGCAGTTTTTAATTGCTTGTTACCATTGTTTAGTTCTATGCCGCATTCTTTTAACAGCTTTATTGAGTCTTCGTAGAGTCTGCCTGATTTTTGTATTGCAATTTTTAGCATAAGATTTTCATTAATACCATTAAATAAAAAAGGGCTCACTGTTTTAGTAAGCCCTTTAGAAAATATGTTTTGTCACAAACAAATCAACATAGCTTACCCAAGGGGAAGTAATGGTGATGATGAATGTGAGTGATTTGTATCATTCTGTCTGCAAAGTAAAGCATGAATATTTATCTTAGCAAATATTTTTTTAAAAGATAAAGCCAAATTATTTAGCAAAGAAAATAAACTCACTGCCAGATTTTTCCTGATCTTTTCCGAATCCTGCCTGTAGCGGCACTGTATCTTCCAGATAAGACTGAATAAATTTGAACAACATTCCTGAACTAAGATATTTTTTTTCTTTAGCAGCCCGCCGCAATCCTTCTAAGAGAAAATATGCAAATGGCGAATGTTGTCCATTATAATCATCAGCCACTTCTTCTACTCTGCTGCCTGCGGTGATATATTTCCGTGTAGTCATTTCCATTTTTCTAACAACAGATTTATCGGTTAGTTTGCCAGTTAAACTATAATTTATGTTTCCACCAAGTGTTTCTGCATTATCATCAAATGCGCCGCTAAAACATACATCAAGTAAAACTAAAATTTGTTTTGCTTTAAAATTATCTGTTATGCTACGCAATTGGTTAAAAGGAATGTAAGAGCTCAAAAATGTATCTGCCCGCAACGCTTTGGAATCTGACGTAACTATAAAGCCATCTTTGAAAATAGAGCTGTCGTAATATCCATGCCCCGCCAGGTATAAAATAAACTGGTCATTCTCCTGTAAAATATTTTTATAAGCATAAAGGGAATTGTAAATTTCTTTTAAGGACGGATTTTTAAGAATGGTGGTTGTAAAACCAAATAATTTTGATAATGTATCTGCAATAGATATCGCATCATTTACCGGGTTTTGCAATTTATTCCATGTAGAAAATTTATCTGTTCCAATAACAAGAGCATATTTTTTCCCAAGGGAAGTATGGGATTTTTTTTCATCAGTTTCCTTTTCCCCGGCGCCCCTTGATGTATTTTTTTCCACAGCAATATCTTTTGTAAAATAATATTGCAGGTCTTCTACAAATTCTTTTTCAAAAAAGAAACTCATATACTCATCTGGATACCGGCATTTAAACTGGACATTTCTATATTGATAAATTACATTTTTCCGTTGGGTTTCGCTATCATTGAACAAATCAAAAATATCAACCCCCTCCTTTGCCAACTGGCTGAAAAAATAAAGGCCGGGACCATGGTCTATATGACCATTGCACTCCAAAGCATCCCATCCAAAGGTAGTGGGTACTATTATCACCCTGTTACGCTTTCGTATCTCAGTAATAACAGGATTGGTTTTTATCATTGACCTTACAAATTCTCTTTTAAAGTTTTGTGAGGGGCCTGCTTCGGTAAACAGTAGCTGTTTATCGCACTTCAGATAATCAAACAACTTCTTTAGATCGGTAAGCTTTAATATTTCTGATTCATTAAAACCTTCTCTGGAATTAAGTGAAATTGGTTTGTCCGTTTGGGGATAAAACCATGTTTCCTGAAAGCTGCCGTTTGTATTTTTAATTTCGTTGGTAAACCCGGCGAAAAAGAATGCAAACAGATCATCATCTTTAGCCTCCGCAATAATATCATTTATGGCTTTAATAATTGCCTGCTTTGTTGCTGCAGTATTTAATAAAAGCCATGTCTTTATCAGGGATGTATCATTTTGCCATGATGATTTTAAGACTTGTGTAAAAAGAACTGCATCATCATCACAATTGGCCAATGCATACGGTCCTTTATAATTGCTTATTCCAACAGATAAAATAAATAACCTTGACTGCGCCGAAATATTACCGGCTTTTTCCACTGTGACCGCATAAGTTTTTTTTGAAACAGAGTTGTCCTGCAGGGCATCTGAAAATACATATTGGTTATCAACAAAGCCCGCAATGGAAGGTGTTTGAGAAGGAGCAATTAGCCTCATTTCTTTTTTAACCCCTGCAAATAAATCAGCATACTTTATTTTTGGATATATCTTCAGGCTTTCAGAAAAAATTTTCAATGCCAGTGAGAAAGACCGGGTATAAGGCTCTTTATCTCCAATAAAATAAGATTCTTCTTTATCAAGACATGAGGTGAGCATAATAAAAGGTGATAATCCTGCCTCTTTATCTGATATTTTTAAAAATCCTCCCCTGCCGATAAGGCTATGCGGCTGCGAATTTTTAGGACCGAAATGAGAAGCATCCATTGTAAAAAAACATTCCCCCCCGGGACCAATTTTACGCCTTATCTTTTGAATAATTTCAATGAGTTCGTTATCTGTAATGGCATTTGATAAATCAGGAACAATATTATTCATTACTGCATCAGAAACATCTTCCACAGAAGGAGCATCGTATGGCATAAATATCTGCCTTGCAGAATCAGTTTGAACCAGGAAACCACCACCTGAAAAATGTAAGTAGACCTTATCATCTTTGCTGCAATTTGTAAGAATATATTGCAGCCCTGCTATGATGTTTTTCTTTGTTGCACCTTCGTCTTTTAAAATTTTTAAATCGCCACCGTAAGCTATCTTATCATTAAAAAATCTAAGATTATCTACGTCCATTTTAGAATTAACTGTTGGCCAAGCCGGTTGCTGGGGATAGGAACCAATTGAAATAATCAAAGTGTAATAGGGACGGTCTATCCCTTTTAGATCGTAAGCAAAAGTGCTGTAGGAAATGCAAATAATAAAAAATACAGCTACGGCAATAAATTTGTATTTCATACAGTTAAGTTATGAAAAAGAATTAACCCGATGTATGCCCAGCCCCGGCTCATTACTGTATATAATTCTTCCTTCATCAAAAGTAATTCCGGCAGCAATATCTTCTGCCAGTAGCAAAGGTCCATCCATATCAACATGATCGAGCAATGGTAATAAATGTGCAACGGCTGATGTGCCTACAGTGCTTTCGTTCATGCTTCCTGCCATTACTTTCATTCCAAGCTCCCTTGCTTTTTTTATCATGCGCAAGGCTGGCGTAATGCCGCTGCATTTTGTAAGCTTAATATTTATGCCGTGGAAATATCCGTGGCATTTTTCTACATCACTTTCTGCCACGCAGCTTTCATCAGCATACAAAGGCAGCGGAGATTTTTCAAATAAAAATTTCATCCCATCCCAATCATCTTTTGCCAAAGGCTGCTCTATAAATTCTACTCCCAGTTTTTCAAAAGCGATTATTTTTTCAAGGGCTTCATCAGCCTTCCATGCAGCATTTGCATCTATTCTAAATATTGACGAAGTATGTTTTCTCAATTCAGTAATTATCTCAACATCATGCTCAGTGCCTAATTTTATTTTATAAATAGGCCAGGGGGTTTCTTTCATTTTGTTAACCATCACTTCAATTGCATCTATGCCAATAGTAAAATTAGTTAGCGGATTTTTAGAAATATCCAGTCTCCATAACTCATACAATTTTTTTCTTTTCAGTTTTCCAAACAGATCCCATCCGGCAATATCGAGCGCACAAACCAGAAAAGAATTGTTTGGGAAAAGATGATGACAATAATGCCAAAAACGCTCTGGCTCTGTAAAGGCAAATTTTTCAAGAATAACTTTTTTTGCTTCCAGATCTGCAATCATTTTTTCAACAGGAATATTGTAATAGCTGATGGCAGGCGCCTCTCCATATCCTTTTATACCGAAATGCTCTGTCTCAACTATTAAAGTTGGTTGATGCGTTTTAGTACCTTTTGATATTGTGAAAGGATGCTTGAATGCAAGGTTATATGACCTGTATTTTACTTTCATGCCCTGCCGCTTTGTACAAGGTGTTTTTTAAATTGATTATTAAAATCTTTATGCCTGATCAATTCTTCCAGTGTGATGTGCATTCTGTAATTCCACGAATGGTTTGCATCAGCAGGAATATTTATTCTTTCTTCATCTAAATTTTTCCGCGTTAAACTTTTATCTATTGCAAATATGTCCTGTAACTGGAAAACACTCCACATGGCAGGGGAATAAACATGTTGCAAAATTATATCTCTTACAATCCAGTCTTCACAATCATCCGGAGCTTTACCCACATGCCCGAGTGCAATATTAAAAAATCGTTGTATGCCTTCTCTATCTTCCTTCCACCACATACGCAAGGTGCTCATATCATGGGTAGATGGAGTAATTACAGAAAGATAAGGTGCATTTTTAGGGTGGCTAAACTCATCCCCCTGTTTTTTAGGCATACGCTGCACCTCCAGACTCAACAACGAAACATTTTTCATAACCTCTTCCACACATTGCGGTACCATGCCAAGGTCTTCGCCGCAAATAAGCATATCAGTTTTATTTTTTAGAGAAGGTAACTTTTGCATTGCTTCTTTTTTCCACAATACATTTTGACGGTTATAAAAATAATCGACATACAATTCATTTAGCTGGCCTTGCGTGTAAGGATCCAAATTTTGAAAGGACGTGGTTTTTTGTACATTAATTCTAAAATGAAATTTATTTTCCTCTTCCTCTATAAAAATAACATTGCTTATTAAATTAAAAAGTCCGTTTTTAAAATGCTCCGTATCAGGTTCGTATTTAAAATAATTTTCAATTTTTTGCTGCGTATTAAATTGCTCACGCAAACTGTAATAACCAAAGCCATTAATTATCAAAAAATTTTCAGCAACGTATTTACTTTTATCACCAAATTCATTGTGCAAAATTTCATCATTTATAAAAGGAAGGCAATACCGCTCTTTATCGAACCATATTTTCTTATTATCTAATTCATCAAGATGAATGGGAATGGCAGGAATAAATCTGCCCAAAATTCCCTGTACTGCATGTGAGGGAATACTCCAAATTCTAAAAAAACCTAATATGTGATCAATTCGGAATGCATCAAAATATTCTTCCATTTTATTCAGGCGGCTGCTCCACCATTTAAAATCATCTTGCTGCATTTTTTCCCAATTGTATGTAGGAAAGCCCCAGTTTTGTCCGCTAATTGCAAAATCATCTGGTGGTGCGCCTGCCTGCTCATTAGTATTAAATAAAGACGGTGATACCCATACGTCGCAACTGTGCGGTGCTACACCTATGGGAATATCACCTTTTATTGCAACATTATTTTCAGCTGCGTACGTTTTTGCTTCTTTTAATTGCAAATGCAAATGGTACTGAACAAAATAATAAAAAGCAATTGCATCAAATTCTTTTTGCGCAGGCGCAGATAATCTTCTTATGGCTGTTGAATCAAATTTTTTATTGTATCTCCATTTTGTAAAATCAGCCGTACCATTTTTATCTCTTAAAAACGAAAAGGCTGCATACGGAACCAGCCAATTGCTATTTTTTTTGAAAAAATCAATGTAATCATCCGCACTTAAAAAATCTTTTTGCAAAGCATACAATTCCCTCAAAGCAGATAATTTAAATTTCATTACCTGTTCATAATCCACATGCGATAAAGCATTCAATTGTTTCTTCTTTTTTAAAAGAG
>JBKJLG010000230.1:0-4560 GCA_046596995.1 Chitinophagaceae bacterium | reverse complement strand
TTTTGAATACAAAGAAGACATTATTTCTTTTTTAGAAGGCAAGGGTTTAACCTACAAAGATTTTGGAACTCACTCTGTTGACTCAGTAGATTATCCTGATTTTGCTCACCCTGTTGCAAACGCTGTAGAAAAAAAAGAAGTTGCTTTTGGAATTTTACTTTGCGGCAGTGCAAACGGTGTAGCTATTACAGCTAACAAGCACCAGCACATTCGTGCTGCTATTTGCTGGGGAGAAGAACTTGCAGAGCTAGCCCGCAAACACAATAATGCAAACATTATATGTATCCCTGCCCGGTTTGTAAGGGAAGGAGATGTGGAAAAAATGCTTGAAATCTTTATCCATACAGAATTTGAGGGCGGCAGGCATGAAAAAAGAGTGAACAAAATTGCCTGTAGCCAATAAACTTTTCTAAACCCTGATGATGAACAAATTTCTTCTTTTAATTGCCTTTGTTTTTTTTTACAAACTTTTTATTTGCACAAGATGATGCGGCTAACAAATATGCAGCAACCATTACTTCCGCCGATCTTAAAAAACATTTAAGTATTGTTGCCAGTGCAGAAATGGAAGGAACTAAGCCGCTAAACTTATCTTTATAATACTTCTTTTACTCTTAATGAAAGGTTAATAACCTTTTGATAAGCAGCCATTTGATTTAATAAAGCATCTTAAATTTCAACAATTTGCCTGATGGAACTATTTTTGCATAGTTTATGCGATGTTTAATATGAAAAGTATTTTTTACCTCTTCTGCTTATTACTGTTATCCTTTACTGGCTTTGCGTTTGGTGATACTACCAATGTGCCTTTAAACAGGCAGGTATTTCACGATAATATAAAGAAAGAGCAGCAAAAAGCTGATAAGGCAGATGGTAAAATGGATGGCATTATAAAAGCCTCTGCAGCTGAAGATGTAAATTTACAAGTTACAGATGCCATTATTAGAAAGGTGAACATATTGCGTAATGATGTAGAGCGCAACCCTAACCTGGTAACCAATAATGATAAGATAAGAAATTTAAGACTTATTGAAACGCTGGTAAGAAATTTTACACTTAACTGGAGAACACACAAACTTCCCGGTACTATGGCGCCTGCTTTGGTAGATAATTTTACTGCTATTTTAAAAGCCAACCAAAAGGGTGAAAACATGGCGGCTTACATTCAAAAGGTACCCTATGAAATAGGTATTATCACCTCCGAAATATTTAAGGAAAACTCAGGGTATAAAGAAAGCCGGAAAATTTTATTTTTAAAATATATACGACTTCATCCTGATAAAATATTATCTAACATTTGGCCTTATGTAGATGAGCCCTTTGCAGATACACTGGTTTTAACAGCTTACACACTCAGCCCCATACAAGTATATTCTTATGCGCAGGCAGTAAACAGTGTGCAGGGTAAATTGATAAGAAGAAATACTGATCCACGCATTAAAACGATTGTGCAATTAAGCAATCGTAAAGATGCATTGTTCTATTTCCCTTTTTTAGATGATCTCATTAGCGGAAAACAAACTATAGAAAGTATTTCAAAGTATGTAGGCACTGACAGTACAAAATATGATAGTATAGGATATTACAAATTGCTGGTAAATACGCAAATAGATTATTATAGCAGAATGATACGCCGGGATACACCAGTAGCAATGCTTGGCACAAATGGCTTAACTGACATGCTGCAAACCAAGGCTATTCAGCATTTTGTTAAACCTATAAATGATCTACATGAAGTTTCTAACCCTGCCGTGCGTTTTCGTGCATTAGATCCTCTTTCTCCCAAAGATCTTTATTACATGATGGTTTTAGGAGAAAATGAAATTTTTACATCAAGCTATAAAAATGCTTTTGACCTTATGCTAAAACGTATGGGTACAAAGCCTTTCGGCGATTCATTATTGATGTCAGTAAATTTCGATCATTTCAAAAAATTTATAAAAATGGCGGCGGGTTATAACAGGCTCGATACATTTTTAAGAACTATGCCTAATGCTTACTCCGTTATTTTAATGAAGGCTTTTGTCGCCAATCTTGAGAACTCAGGCTCTTTGGAAGACGCTGTTGATGTTGCAGATTCGTATGGCAGCATTCGGGATCAGGGCTTATTAAAATCTATGCTTAAATATGTTTCTGATAATGAGCAACGCTGCATTGCCAACCGCAATCAAAAAGGGCAAAAAATATACAATCTTTTAAAGATGATATTTCTTTCGGCAGATTCTACCAATCACATAGATCTTTCAAAAGAAATTGGAATACTACCTGTTTACACAATGGATTACAGTAATCTTACCAATGATTCTTCAAAAATAATTGAACAGGTGTTTTTTTATGGGGATAAAGATGGAAGAGATTCTTATGCAAGCTATCTTTCTTCTTTTCCACGAACTGACTGGAAGCTGACCCAAACCAAAAACTGGATGGAGATAAAATCCATAAAAGGCAAGCCAATTGTAATTTATGCCAACTTACCGCTTGATAATGAAACCGATAAAGATGCCGCGGCACAAAAAGCATTAATAGAATATTTGGATACAAATAATTTACGCCCTACTCTTGTAATTCACCGTGGGCACAGCTATCATTTAAAATACACCATCGAGCAAATGCCGGAATCTGCAAAAATAATTATGCTTGGCTCCTGCGGCGGTTATAAAAATTTAAAGCAGATTTTAGATTATGCGCCTGAGGCTCACATTATTTCCACAAAGCAAATTGGCGCAAGAGATGTAAACAAACCCATTATAGATGCGATGAATAATACCTTGCGTGCCGGTAAAAATATTGATTGGCGCCAAATGTGGGCCGGGCTGGAAGTTGTTTTTAACAAAGCCGGTAAAACGCAAAAAGATCTTTTTGATGATTATATACCACCACACAAAAATTTGGGAGCATTATTTATAAAAGCATATTCCAAAGCCGGGGCATTGTAATTGTTTTTCATTTCACTTATCACATTTCGCACTTAAATTTGCCGGATGCCCGTAAAGCCCCGAAAGAAAATTTTTAATCTAACCCTGCTTAAAAAAATTTTTCGTTTTGCGGCACCTTACAAAAACAAATTATATCTCTCCATTTTTCTTGCGATAGTTTTGGCCCTTATATCTCCTCTGCGGCCTTTTTTAATTCAATACACGGTAAATAATTTTATAAAAGATAAAGAAACGTACTGGCTTATTGTAATTACTGCCATACAAATAGGTATGCTGTTGTTTGAAACTGGGCTGCGCTTTTTTTTTACATACGCTACAGCATGGTTGGGACAATCAGTTGTTAAAGATCTGCGGGTTACCGTTTACAAAAAGGTATTAGGATTTAACCTTTCTCAATTTGATAAAACACCCATTGGTACTTTAACAACACGAACAGTAAATGATATTGAATCTGTCAATGATATTTTTTCTGATGGATTGATACCCATAATTGCAGACATTTTATCAATTCTTTCTATTTTATGCTTTATGTTTTTTGTTGATTGGAGGCTTTCGCTGATAAGTCTTGCGCCTTTTCCCGTTCTGATTATTGCCACCTATTTTTTTAAAGAAAGCGTAAATAAATCTTTTATAGCCGTGCGTAATGCTGTTGCAAATTTAAACGCTTTTGTGCAGGAGCATATTACAGGAATGAGTGTGGTACAGGCTTTTGCTGTAGAAGATAAGGAATATCTAAAATTTAAAAAGATTAATAATGAACACCGCAATGCAAATATTAGTGCTATACTTGCCTATTCAGTTTTCTTTCCGGTAGTAGAAATTGTGCTGGCTTTTTCAATCGGGCTACTGGTTTGGTGGGGCGCAAACAATTCTTTTAATGCCGGTGTCATCATATCCTTTATTATGTATTTAAATTTATTGTTTCGGCCATTAAGGGTTATTGCAGATAAGTTTAATGTACTTCAAATGGGCATGGTAGCCGGGGAAAGGGTTTTTAAAGTTTTAGAAAATAATGATGAAATAAAAGCAACAGGCAAAGAAATTAACCCTGTAAAAAAACTTAACGGTAATGTGGTATTTGATAATGTTTGGTTTGCTTACAATGCTAATCAGTATGTTTTAAAAGACATCTCCTTTAACATTCAGCCCGGGGAAACACTTGCTATTGTTGGGCATACAGGCAGCGGCAAAACTTCTATCATAAGTTTATTAAACCGGTTATATCACATACAAAAAGGAACAATAAAAATTGATGGTAAAAATATAATTGAATACGATGTTGATTATTTAAGAAGCAATATTGCTGTGGTATTGCAGGATGTTTTCCTCTTCAGCGGATCGGTGTATGATAATGTTACGCTTCGGAATAGTGCCATAAAAAAGGAAGCTGTGATTGAAGCTGCAAAGCTGATTGGTGTGCATGATTTTATAATGCAATTGCCCGGCAATTATGATTATAACGTAATGGAAAGAGGCGCTACGCTTTCATTAGGGCAAAGGCAATTGCTCTCCTTTATAAGAGCTTTATTATATGATCCATCCATATTAATTTTAGATGAAGCCACATCATCCATAGATACAGAAAGCGAAATTTTAATACAACATGCCATTGAAAAATTGATAA
>JBKJLG010000170.1:0-3408 GCA_046596995.1 Chitinophagaceae bacterium | reverse complement strand
TTTTTCTTTACCGGTTAAAAATTGCAGCAGCTTACTTTGTTTTATCCGCATAAATCGCTCATACAATTTTGAATGTTTTTTAAATTCTTCTTTTGTTTCTTCCGGCTCATAATGGTCCGCAGGATCGTAAAGCATTGCTGTACACATACAATTTTTTCTTTCCTTACTCACTAAAATATCAAAGTTTACACAGCTTTTACATCCGGCCCAAAATTCTTCATCATCTGTAAGTTCTGAATAAGTAACAGGCTCATAGCCGAGGTCAGAATTTATCTTCATCACAGCCAAGCCAGTAGTTAATCCAAAAATTTTAGCATCAGGATATTTTTCTCTTGAGAGATCAAAAACTCTTTTTTTAATTTGCTTTGCGATGCCGCTTTTACGATAGGTAGGTGCAACAATAAGACCGCTGTTAGCAACAAACTCATCATGCCCCCAGGCTTCAACATAACAAAAGCCAACCCAGTCGTTGTTTTCTGTTAATGCAATAACCGCTTTGCCCTCTTCCATTTTTTTTGAAACATATTCCGGTGAACGCTTAGCTATGCCTGTACCACGTGCCTGTGCCGATGCTGCCATTTCATCTGTAATGATGGACGCATATTTTGTATCTGCAGCTGTTGCAACACGAACAATAATTTGTGATTGTTCCAATTTTGCAAAATTGAATGATGAATAAAATTAGATAAAATATTGCGGAGGTTTTTTTTCACTGACAGGGGCAAAGGCTAATTGCTCGTCCTATCAGCATCCACGTCGGAGGAGAAGTTGCGGAGGAGTATCTCCTGAAAAATGCGAAAATTTAAAAGTATAAGTAAATAAATAATTCAAATTCAGCTTTGTTTTAATTAATGAGATAACAAAAGTAAATGTTTTTTAAAAATGAGCTTACAATTTATATATAAGGCTTTATTATTTATCCGCTGTAAAATTTATTAGTTCATCGGCTATTTTTCTGTCATTGCTTAAGCGTGGCACTTTATTTTGTCCGCCAAGCTTACCAATGCTTTTCATGTAACTGATAAAGCCACCCTTTTGCAGCACTGTTATTTTTAAATTATCCAGGATATTTCCTTTTACCAGGTCATCATAATAAACATTTCTCTCTCTCAAATTATCATCAATTTTTTTGGAAAAAATTTTGATGTCATTTGGCATATTTTCAAATTCAATAAACCACTCATGATAGCTTTTTATCCCATTATGAGAAATA
The DNA here is from genome assembly GCA_046596995.1 of Chitinophagaceae bacterium. Classification (GTDB taxonomy): domain Bacteria; phylum Bacteroidota; class Bacteroidia; order Chitinophagales; family Chitinophagaceae; genus Ginsengibacter. The sequence goes on along the minus strand of JBKJLG010000170.1, from coordinate 2,195 downwards.
TAGGGAGCGACTGTAAACTCTGTTATGCGTACATTTTCTTCTCTTGCAGCAGCCATTAATGCACTTTCCACTTCTTCTCCAATAACATGTTCGCCAAAGGCGGAAATAAAATGCTTCACTCTTCCGGTTACAACAATCCGGTAAGGATCTAATGAAACAAATTTTACAGTGTCACCCACATTGTAAGCCCACAAACCTGCATTGGTGCTTACTATCAATACATAATTTGTATTAAGCTTTATATCTTTTAAAGTAAGTCTTAAGGGATTTTCATTTGCTATTTCATTAACAGGAATAAACTCAAAAAATATTCCGCTGTTTGTATTTAATAATAAACCAACTTCCGTCTGGCTATCCTGAAAAGCAAAAAAACCTTCACTTGCCGGAAACAATTCTATACAATCAATTTGCTTACCAATGCTTTCGAATAATTTCGCTTTGTAAGGCTCAAAGTTTACACCACCCTGCACCATTACACTAAAGTTTGGGAAAATATCTTTTATCTTCTTACCCGTCTTTTCAGTCAGCTTATCAAAATACATTTGCATCCACGGTGGTATTCCGCTGATGAGCCGCATATCTTTGCTAACTGTTTCTTCTATTATTTTATCAAGCTTTGTTTCCCAGTCTTCAACACAATTTGTTTCAAAAGATGGCAATTGGTTGGAGCGTAAATATTTTGGCACGTGATGGTTTACAATACCGCTAAGCCTTCCGGTTGGTATCCCTCCTACTCTTTCCAACTCGGGTGAGCCGCTTAAAAAAATAAGTTTACCATCTGCAAATGCAGTATTTCCGGTTTCTGCCATATAACAAAGCAAAGCATTGCGTGCAGTGTTTATATGATTTGGAATTGAATCTTTTGTAATGGGAATATATTTTACTCCGCTTGTTGTGCCGCTGGTTTTAGCAAAATAAAGAGGTTGCCCCTTCCATAAGATATTGTGCTTGCCTTCTTTAATTTTTTCTATGTAAGGTATAAAAGCTTCATAATCTCTGATAGGTATATTTTTAGTAAAATCCTGGTGCGATTTAATATTTTCAAAATTATGTTCAGCCCCGAATACGGTTTTACTGCCAACTTTTATAAGGTTTTGAAAAGCACTTTCCTGATCTGTAACAGCAGTTAACATGCCCTTTTTTATCTGCTTATAAATATAAGTAGCAAAAGGTTTTGCAAGAAAAGATTTAAACTTCATGGAGGTGCAATCGTTACCAACAAACTTACAATTAATTACAATTGCATTGCCATTCTTTATCCAAATCTATACAAGTAACTACAATCAAAGCATCAGTCTTTTGGGCAAATACAATTCTTAAGTGTTGCTTATCATGGCTATATCCTTCCAGGGCATAAGTAGGGTCGCCCATTTCATTTAATTTGCTTTTATTATAATTGATTTTTCCATCATGCAAAATTTCTTTTATTTCACTGGCATCTATTTCCCTGCATTCCATACGGCATTTTGCATGTTTAGTATAAATAAGATTTTTAATGTTGCGGTTAATTGATGGTAATGTTGAAGGAATGTTTACAGGTTCATCCCGCCTACAGGTTCGGGCAAAAAAGAAACTTATAATTATTACAACTAAAATTATAAGCCTGTAAATATTCCAGTTTTTATTCATAAAGATAGAGATGCGGCAGGCTTAGTATATTTGCAAAATGCAAAAATCGGTTGCCATACATACCTTGGGTTGCAAACTTAATTATTCAGAATCATCTGCCATTGGCAGACTTATGGAAAATGAAGGTTTTGTAAAAAAAGATTTTGATGAGGTGGCGGATGTATATGTTATCAATACATGTTCAGTAACGGACAATGCTGACAAAGAATGCCGGCAACTGGTGAGAAAAATTCAGCGTAAATCGCCTGATTCAATGGTAGTGGTTACAGGTTGTTATGCACAATTAAAGCCTGAAGAAATCGCATCCATTGAGGGAGTTGATCTTGTTTTAGGCGCTGCAGAAAAGTTTAATATTGCACATCATTTACAACAACTTACAAAAGGTGATCCTACAAAAATATGCAGTTGCGATATTGCAGATGTAAATGATTTTAATTCTTCTTTTTCCCTAAATGACAGAACCAGAACCTTTTTAAAAGTGCAGGATGGATGTGATTATAACTGCTCTTTTTGTACAATACCCATGGCACGGGGTAAAAGCCGGAGCAACTCAATAAAAAATGTTT
>JBKJLG010000352.1:0-9593 GCA_046596995.1 Chitinophagaceae bacterium | reverse complement strand
CATCAGCCAAAATCAACTTTGTTGCTATTAATTGCAGCAATTACAAAAGATTGGAAAAAGATTTACGAGTATGCCTTGCATAACAACTATCGTTTTTTAAGCTATGGGGATGGGTGTTTGATAAGCCCCCTGTCCCCCAACGGGGGAACTTAGATCGGCAATTTTTTTTATAAATGCATATTTTTTAAAATGGAACGTCCTTTAACAAAGAGTAGAATTGTCTCCTCTTTTCTTCAATAATAAATGATTAACCCAATAACAAAAAAGCTATCAATTTTAAGTTCCCCCGTTGGGGGACAGGGGGCTTTATTTTTGCACCGTTACCGGTGTGCCTGATGGGATATAACTGTAAAGATCTTTTGCCTCTGTATATTTTAATGAAATACATCCATCGGTCCAGTTTTGAAAATAGTCTACCGTCCATTCTTCCCCGGGACGTGTGGCATGGATTGCAATACCATTGCCTATCTTGGCTGTGCTGGGTATTTTTCCTTTTTGCAATCGCTCATTAAATTTTTGTATGCTCTCCTGATTTGGGAAATCCAGCAATAATTCAGGACCCCATTTGGGATGTATCTTTTTCAAAAGCACTTTAAATTTTCCTTCGGGTGTACGCTTATCTCCTTCCATCATTTTATCACTCATATCGTTGCTGCCAAATACCACAGGGTATGTTGCGTACCAGCCTTGTCCGTCATACACTCTTAATTCGTAATCTGATTTGTCAATAATAATATAGTAGGGATTAACTGCAGAAGTAACCGGGCGTACTGTTTTTACAACTGATCTTTTAATAATTTTTTTCTTTTTTTGATAACTAAACGAAAAAAATAAACCGCATAAAATGAAAAGAATTAAAATGCGAAAACCAAAGTTTTTCATTGCAAGGTGAGGGTTTCATCAAATATAAATGAAAGCAGTGCACCTTCAAATAAAACGGAAACCAATATATTACATTTAACTTTTATTCAACAGCGTATTTACATTTCTTTAATAAAAATTAATCCCACTGTTTCTCTTCAACGGCTTTTTGTTTAGCAACTTTTGCAGAAATGAAAATGCTTATTTCATACAAAACCACAAGCGGAATACCAACGATCAGTTGGCTTGTCCAATCGGGCGAAGGAGTAATAACTGCAGATACAATTAAAATGATCACATACGCATATTTACGGTAGGTTTTTAAATATTGCGGCGTAATGAGTCCAATTTTAGAAAGCACATAAGCCAGCACCGGTAACTCAAAAGCAATACCGCAGCCAAGCATAATATTTACCAAAGTATCTATATAATCCTCCAGGCTGGGCAGGTACGTTTGTGAGCCGGTTGTACCAAGTGTAAATGATGCAAGAAAATTAAAAGTGAACGGCGCCAGTAAATAATAACCAAACGCAGCACCTACAAAAAAGCAGGTTGATACCCAAAAGATACTCCCTCTGGCCATTTTTAATTCCTTGGGAGAGAGAGCAGGCTTAATAAAGCGCCAAAGCTCCCAAAATAAATACGGGAAAGCAATTATTAGCGCACCCATAAAACAAATATTTATGGCAGAAGTAAACGAACCCCCAATTGTATTTATAAGTAAAGGTATTTTAACCGGAGGCATGCAAAGCGCTTCTCCGAGGTGTAGCTTATGCCCCAGGTTGCATAAAAAGGAATAGGTAACAAAATTTTCTCTTGCGGGAGCATAAATAATATTATCAAATATCCAGTCAATGAAAATGAAGATACCAATAGCTGCTATAAGCAATGCAATAGCAGCCCTAACAATATGCCATCTTAAAATTTCAAGATGATCTAAAAAGCTCATTTCAGCTTTTACATCATCATCTTTACCCCTTATCTTTTTAAAAAAAGATTTCCTGTTTGATTTGATTTCGCTCAATTGTTTAAATTTCTATGCATAAGTACGCAAAGATAAGTGTAAGAGATGTAGATTTACTTTACAAAGGCTATATCCTTTACCCGGCCGGTTCTTTTTAGTATGCCCCAACCCTGTGCTTCACCCTTTATAGCTCTGTTAACCGATTTTAATAATATATAATACATCAATTGCCGGTAAATCAATCTTTGAGGAATCATCCAGATAAGTTTTTTTAAATTTTCTTTTTCAAAAGCAAAAGCCAGGGATGCCCCTGCAACATCTACAAGCGTAAATACTAAATAATAGGTAAGAATATGTGGCACACTTGCCACCACTATATTGAGGGAAGCTGCTATAAGACTGATTATTAAAAGAAGATCGGCTAAGGGAGCCAGGAAAGGCAATATTATTTGAAATATAAGAATGTTAGGCATTGCTACCATTCCCAAATTTTTATATTTTGGATTAAGCAGGGTATCTCTGTGCTTCCAGAAACATTGCATTACACCAAAGCTCCAGCGAAAACGCTGTTTTATAAATTGCCGGAAAGTTTCAGGAACTTCTGTATATGAAATAGCTGCGGTGCAATTACGAATTGTATATCCTGAACGATGCAATCTCATTGTAAGATCACAATCCTCTGCCAAAGTATCTGAGGTAAATCCTCCTGCATTTTGCACTGCCTCTTTTTTAAAAGCGCCAATTGCACCCGGCACAACCGTAATACAATTTAAAAGATCGAAAGCACGCCTGTCAAAATTTTGTGAAGTAATGTATTCAATGCTCTGCCATTTAGCGATCATGTTTATTTCATTTCCCACTTTTACATTGCCTGCAACAGCGCCTACTTTTTCTGTATTAAAATATTTCATTAATAAAGAAACCGCATCTGTTTTTAATTGGGTATCGGCATCAATGCATACAACATAATTACCTGCAGCATTATTTATTCCGAAATTTAAAGCAGTTGCTTTACCACCATTTTGTTTGGTAAAAACCTGCACATTACTGGTATTAAAAAAAGTTTCTTTTACAATTTTGTAGGTTTCATCTGTGCTACCATCATCAACAAAAATTATTTCAATATCGGGATAATCCTGCGCCAGTAAACTTTTTACGGTTCTTAAAGCATTTATTTTTTCGTTGTATGCAGGTATAATTATACTTACAAGAGGAGTCTTATCATTATATAATAATTTCTTCTCTTTACTTTTTTGAATTGAGGCAAGCATGGCCATGGCAAACATTCTACCTATAGATAAGACAATACCAATGATGAATAAAGAAAATAATATATGGCCGCCCCAATAGGTTGTTTCTGCTAAAAAGAAATTGAATTTCATTATCCATCCATCCCGGGATGCAGGCACGGGCGGCATTACATCATTTTTGGTTTGGCCAATTAAATCTGCTATGGTAGTAAACCGGTAACCTTTCTCTTTAAAATATTTGATTATTAATGGTAATGCATCTACTGTTGCTTGCCGTGTATTACCGCCTGCATCATGCAATAAAATTATACTTGCATTTCTTTCTTCCACTTGTTTAATAACTCTTGCCACAATAGAATCTGCAGTTATTCCGGGCTTCCAATCCATAGGATCAATGCTTTCTGCCACGGTTAAATAATTTTCACTTCTGCTTCTGGCAATGGGTTCAAGTTCTTCAAAAGTTTGTGGCTCAGAGTCAGCATTATAGGGAGCTCTGAATAAAACCGTTGATCTGCCTGTGATGCTTTCAATAAGAAGCCGGGTAGCTTTCATTTCAATTGCAGCCCTTGTTAAACTCATCTTGGCAATGTTATGATGCGTAAATGTATGGTTGCCGATCTCGAATCCGTTTTTATATATCCGCTGTAAAATGGGAATATTACTTTCTGCAGCTAAGCCGACAATAAAAAATGTAGCAGGTATTTTTTCTTTTTCAAGAACATCTAAAATTTGAGGCGTGTATTCATCACTTGGTCCGTCATCAAAAGTTAGAATAAGTTTGTGGCCTTTGCCTTTGGTAGTGTCTTCCCCAAATTTTCGTATTACATAACCTGATGGAAGTTGTACATAATCCTGTTCGGTAATCAATTGCTCAGTGCTGTCAATCTCAAATTTTATTTTACCTTCCTGAGGAGAATAAAGAATGTCGAGCATTTCCCCTTCACCATCAAAACTAACATTGTCAGTAATTATAGGGATATTGATCAATGAATTAAAATCAAAGGGGTGATTTTCTAATGCATCGTTACTAAGATCCCGATTATAATAATTCCACATTCGGGTATCCTCACTTCCAAGCCTCCACAAAGCTGTCCCTGCAGTTGCATACTCATCACTGTATCTTAAAATATTAAAAGTTGTGGCAGCATCTGTAAACCAAACCTCGTGGGTAATTTTTTCAATCTTTCCATCTTCGTTTTCCTGTTCTGCTATATAGCTATAGTGCAGATTATAATTATCATTATCGAAGATAATTTTTGCATTAAGTATTCTGGCCTTATTAATTGCCTGATTGTAAGTGTAAACCGAATCCTGTTTTCTGTTTGCCCAATCGTACCCAAAACCGCCAATGCCCAAAATTATTTTTTCTGATGGTATTTTCGAGGACGTCCAATCCAATGCTTCTTCTATCCATCTCTGAGCGCTTACAGGCCCAGGGCCAGTAACATTATTTGACTGATCGTAGGCCATTAATATCACATAATCATTATAAGCAGATAATTCTTTATAATCATAATCGTTATTCTTTGGCTCAACATTCATTGTTACCGTGAGGCCTTTACTATGCAGAACCTGATATAACTTTTTTTGAAAAGAAGTTAAAGGGTAACTTGTAGACTCTGCAAGCTCTTCAAAATCTACATTTATTCCGCTGAAATGATAATAACTTAGGGTATCTGCAACCTGTTGAATTAATCTATTTCTAATAAATGTATCGCTAAGTATTTTATGTAATAGTTTGCCATCAAAATTTTTTAGAGAAGAATTGAAATTAGAAAGCATTGGCATGATCCGCAAATTTTTCAATCTCATTACTGCTAATCCTGCACTATCGATCCGTGTTTGTAAACGCAACGTTTTTGTATCTATAAAAAACCATTCAGGAAAAATTGTATTCAACTTATCACCATATTTTTCCAAATCAGGTAATGAAGTTGAAGCGTTCCATGGAGTGTAAAAGGCTGCTCTTATGTAAGAAATTTTTTCTGCACTATTTCCTCCAGCCATTCTTATAAGCCTGTTTAAAGAATCTTCTTTTTCTTTATTGATAAGAAATTCTTTAAAGCCCTTTATTTTTTTATTTTTCTGTAAAGGAATAGATAAAGGGGAGGAGGGATCCAATTGTAATTCATAATTTTTTGCTTTTGCTTTAAGGTTAGGCATAGTTGGCAGGGAACCACTATATAAAGCTATCCCCAACACCGCTAAAAAAAACAGGGCGACAATGCCCAGTACTCTGTAGGTCCATTTAATACTCTTAGACCTCGTTTTTTTTTTAGTTTGAAAAATTTGTTTTGAATCGCCCATTGGCGCAAAGTTAGAGGCTAATGTTTAAAACATTTAAATGAGATGCGTAAAAAAGAAAGGACCCTGTAGAAACAAGGTCCGTTTACCAAAACTAACTGCTTATGAGAAAATTGACTTTTAAAACTTATGTTCTCTATAACGCAAATCAGGTGCCAAAAATTAATTACCTGTAATTATTAAAAGTTAAATTGAAATAATTTCTCCCTATTGAATTCTTTTTTTTGCCAAAAGAAGGTGTAGATAATTAGTGCTGAACTAATTTTTCTGAGTTTTCTGCAAATTGCAAAGAATCTATAAACTCCTGGATTTCACCATTTAAAACCGCATCTAAATTATAAACAGTTACGCCAATACGGTGATCTGTTACTCTCCCCTGAGGATAATTGTATGTTCTTATTTTTGCAGAACGGTCACCCGTAAGTACCAGGCTCTTTCGGTGTTTGGAAATTTCTTCTTCCTGTTTACGAACTGTTTCCTCGTAGAGTTTTGTCCGCAACATTTGCATAGCTTTTTCCCGATTACCCAATTGTGAGCGCTCTGTTTGGCAAACCACCACAATGCCGGTTGCCAAATGCGTCAAAAAAACTTTCGTCTCAACTTTATTTACATTTTGGCCACCTGCGCCTCCACTTCTGGCAGTTTCCATTTTTACATCACTTTCCTTTACTTCAACATCAACTTCTTCCGCTTCGGGCATAACGGCCACCGTGGCCGCACTAGTGTGCACTCTGCCGCTTCCTTCTGTATCAGGCACACGTTGTACACGGTGTACACCACTTTCAAATTTTAAAGTTCCATAAACATCATCTCCAGTTACCTCTATTTGTACTTCTTTATATCCGCCAACTGTGCCTTCGCTTTCACTTAATAAAGCAGTTTTCCATCCTTTCTTTTCACAATATTTAAGGTACATCCTCATTAAATTGCCTGCAAAAAGAGAAGCTTCATCACCGCCAGTACCTGCTCGTATTTCTAAAATACAATTCTTTTCATCCTGTGGATCTTTAGGTATGAGCATCGCACGGATCTTTTTTTCCAACTCCTCTTTTTTTTGCTGAAGGGCAGGTAATTCTTCTTTAGCAAGATCCCTCATTTCAGTATCGTTACTGCTGAGCACTTCGGTGTTAAAATCAATATCTTCCAGCAAGGCTGCATATTCATTTCTTACAATCACTATTTTTTCAAGGCTGCGGTATTCTTTACTTAACTGGGTAAATTTTTTATTGTCACTCACTACCTCAGGGTTAGATAGCGCCACACCCAGCTCATCAAATCTTGCCTTTATACCCTCCAGTTTATCTAACATATTAGCTTAAAAAAAATTTCGGCAAATTTACAGCATAATAAGTAATCATTTTGTTTAGAAAATTTAAAGCTGACCAAATATTTACCGGCACCAAATTGCTGAATGACAGATATGTTCTTATTACAAAAGAGGGCGGGGAAATTGTAGAAATTATTGATGAAGAAAATGCGGGAGATGATGTGGAAATTTTACAAGGAATAATTTCTCCGGGGTTTATTAATGCACATTGCCATTTAGAGTTAAGCCATATGAAAGGCTTAATTCCTGAAAAAACAGGGCTGGTTGATTTTGTTTTTGAAGTGGTTACGCAACGGCATTTTGTAGAAGAGGAAATAGTAGCTGCAATTGAAAACGCAGAAGTTGAAATGCTAAAAAATGGAATAGCGGCTGCAGGAGATATTTGCAATAACACCATAACACTACAGCAAAAAGCAAAAGGCAATTTGGCTTATTATAATTTTATTGAAGCCAGCGGCTGGTTGCCAGATGTTTCAGTTAAAAGATTTGAGAGAACATTAAATATTTATAATGAATTTCAAACTACAAAACATAAACTCCAAACTTTAAACTCTTCTCTTGTACCTCATGCACCTTATTCAGTTTCTGAAGAATTGTGGCATCTTATCTCTCCATATTTTAATAATAAAACGGTAAGCATACACAACCAGGAAACATCTTTTGAAGATGAATTCTTTTTACATGGCACCGGCGATTTTACCCGAATGTATCAGATGATGAAAATTGATAATTCATTTTATAAACCAGGTAAAAAAACCAGTTTGCAAAGCAATTTTTCTAAATTTAAAAAAGCAGCATCTGTAATATTAGTGCACAATACTTTTACGAAACAAGATGATCTTGATTTTGTAAAGAATAACACTTCTGCGCAGCAGCTTGTTTCTTTTTGCCTTTGCCCAAATGCCAATTTATATATTGAAAATGCCTTACCGCCTGTAGAAATGTTGATAGATAATAACTGCAATATTGTGTTGGGAACTGATAGTCTTGCAAGCAACCACAGCCTTAGTATATTAGATGAGATGAAAACCATTCAAAAATACTTTCCACTTATCTCTTTAGAAAAATTATTGCAATGGGCAACCTTTAATGGTGCAAAGGCGTTACAAATGGATAATATTTTAGGAAGTTTTGAGAAGGGAAAAAAGCCGGGTGTTATTTGTATGAACCATGATTTGGACGGAGTAAAAAAAATTATCTAACCGGAATTTATTTGATTTTGGGATTAAAAGAAAAAGTAGAAACAGTAGCAGCTTTTCTTAATATCTTTTTAGTCTTGTAAATCAAGGTTCAGATAATCAGGCAGATAATATTTCATGCAAAACGGGCAATGTTTTCATTTGCCCAAAATCCTGTATATGCAATGCGTAATACGATTGTATGGAGAATAAAAGTTGCCGTCTGATCATCTTATTTAATTTTATTTCACTTAATTCATCAGGATGTTGAGCCTTTAATAATTGCGAAATGTAAAAACTATTATCACCTTCTAAAAAATGAGGGTGATGCGGTATGTGATCAATAAAAGTGCCCTCCTGCAGATCTAAAATGGGTCTGTAATTGCTGTACGTATCTTCTAATTTAAATCCGAAAAAATGGGCAAGTTGTAAGGAAAAATATAAAGGCATGTTTGCGGCAACTGCATCTTCTGCAATATCCAATTGTATAAAAGCATCTTCACAAAATTCAAAAAGCTCTGTATTGTTTTCGGGCTGTTTCAGGCATTTTTGCAACAGCTCAACCATATACAATGCCACAGCATTTTTGGTAACATCGCTTAAAATATTTTTGTACAGGCAACTCCACTTAAATTCTTTTATGCGCTGCAGGTTTTTTAATTCGTTGTGGTAAACCTGCATTTCTAATATAGCAGATGGTTGAAAAAAATTTGCTTTAACGCTTTTACCTGCGGTGCGTACTCCATTTACGAGGTATGACTGAATGCCGAAATGCAGCGTAAAAATATTTACCACCACAGATGTTTCACCATATTTAATAGTGCGTAATACAATGCCCTTTGTTGTGTAAATCATACCCCAAACCCCTAAAGGGGATTAACTTTTAAAGTTCAAACTTACTTATAAGTCTATAATTTTTTAATACAATCTACCAATTCCTTCGGTAGGATTAATCTATCTTTATATTTTTTGTGTTGGATGATCAACTATCATTTTAAACTATCAATCATTTTATCTTATGTGGAAACGCCTTGCAAAATTTGTTATACAATACCGCTTACCGCTGCTTATCTTATTAGCTTTATTTACAGGATTAATGGGCTATTATGCCAGCAAGGTTAAACTTAGTTACGAATTTGTAAAAGCAATACCTACCGATAATCCCAAATACCAGGAATATTTATCTTTTAAAGAAAAATTTGGGGACGACGGCAATCTTTTGGTTATCGGTGTACAAACGGATAAATTTTTTGAGCTGAATACCTTTAATGCTTTTAATAAACTGTCTACAGAATTAAAAACCATACCCAATGTTGAAGATGTTCTCGGTGTTTCTTCAGCTGTTAATTTAGTAAAAGATACTGCTACTGAAAAACTTATATCCATTCCCGTTTTTCCAACAGGTATACATTCACAGGCACAGCTCGATAGCAGTAAAGAGCTGTTTTTTAATCTGCCTTTTTATAAAACCATTTTATACAATCCGGATACAAAAGCATATTTAATTGCGGTAAGAATAAACAAACAGGTTTTGGCATCTCCGCAACGAACAGTTGTGGTAAATGATATTATAAAGCGTACAAATGCTTTTTCCGAAACTACAAAAATAGAAACGCAGCTTAGCGGTTTGCCTTTAATAAGAACATTGGTAGCGGAAAGAATTAAAGATGAAATGAAATTATTTTTACTCGGCTCGTTATTATTATCAG
>JBKJLG010000080.1:0-3837 GCA_046596995.1 Chitinophagaceae bacterium | reverse complement strand
ACAAAATCACTGCCGCTAAGGCTAAAGAAAGGTACCTGAGCTTCGCCGGCAACAGCTTTTGCAAGCAAGGTTTTACCGGTTCCCGGAGGCCCGATCAGCAATGCACCTTTGGGAATTTTACCACCCAACGCAGTATATTTTTTTGGATTTTTCAAAAAGTCAACAATCTCCATTACCTCCACTTTAGCTTCATCAAGGCCGGCCACATCGCTAAAGTTTATATTAACCCTCGTGCCTTTATCAAACAATGTTGCTTTTGATTTTCCGATATTGAAGATACCGCCCGGACCGCCACCAGAGCCGCCGCCGCCAACTTTACGCATCATCATTATAAATAAAAGACCGATTAATAAAATGGGTAAAAGCGTACTGATTATCTGCCCAAATAATTCTCCTTCATCATCCGGTGAATCTGGAACTTGTTTTATTTCAGGATATTTTTTATAAAATTCCGTCATCTGCGTAGCAAAAGTTTTATCGTCTACTATGCTGAAAAAAAGCTGTGGTTGAGGCATTTTTACTGCGGGCTCATAATTTTTGCCAAGAAAATTTCTGTAGTAGTCAGATTTTTTTGAGAGACTGTCTTTGTTTACAAAAATCCTCACCAGTTTTTTATTGCGGATGGTTTTTATTTTGTCCACATCTCCCTGGCGAATCATTTCAGTAAATTTTATCTGATCAGTTTCTGCGCCTGTACCGCCAACACCTCTAAATAAATTATAGCCAATTATTGCTGCGAATATTAAACCATATATCCAGTAAACATTAAATTTTGGGCGCTTTTTAGGCTCTTCTTCTGTACCCGGAATATTGTTGGGGTTGTATTTTTTAGGTGCTAATTTATTTTGATCTTGCTGTGCCATAACTACTTTACTTGCAATTTTATCGGGGTGGTATCTTTATAAGATAAGTTTTTTATTTTTTGTTGATCTCGTGTTCGGTTAAAGGGGCATCGCTCCACATTTCTTCCAACTGGTAGAATTTTCTAGGCTCGGGCAACATAATATGCACTACAATGTTTACATAATCTATCAATATCCATTGTTCTCCTTGCCGGCCTTCATGCTTATACGGATTTTCGCCGCATTTTTGTTTCACTTCCATCTCTACAGAATCGGCAATAGCTTTAAGCTGGGTATTGTTGGATGCTTCGCATATCACAAAAAAATCTGTTACAGCTTCGGGTATCTTGCGAAGATCGAGGCTTATTATTTTTTCACCCTTTTTTTCGTGGATTGCGTTAATAACGGTTTTAAAAATCTTACTATTCCGTGTTAATCTTGTCTGGCTATTTTTCCTTGTCGCCAATACGGTTAAATTATTCAAATGTGTTGTTTTGAGTTCTTTTGTACAGCTCTTAAGCTCTTTAATAAATAAACTTTATCTATGTAGATTGCGGTAATTTCTTATGAAAAAAACTACTGGAATCATTCAAAAATACTAATTTCTTTCCTAATCTTGCCGCAATGGGACTTGATGAAAATTCTTTAGTGATTATTGATAGCGTGGATAGCACCAACAACTATGCCATGGGGCTTATACGTGAAGGAATGGCAAACCATGGTGCGGCATACTTTGCCATTGAACAAACAGCAGGCAAAGGTAGGCGGAACAAAGGGTGGATAACTGAGCCTGGCAAAAATATACTGTTGAGTATTATTGTTCAACCAGCATTCATTAGCCTTAACAAGCAGTTTGAATTAAGTGTTGCTGTAGCTTTAGGATGCCATGATTTTTTTAAAAATTATGCCGGTGAAAATGTTTATTTAAAATGGCCTAATGATATTTTCTGGAATGACAGGAAGGCAGGTGGAATACTAATTGAAAATGTTATTAAAGGAAAAAAATGGAAATGGAGTGTAATTGGTATTGGTATAAATATCAATCAAACCAAATTTAGTGTAAAAGGTAATTTTTTACCAGTTTCACTTAAACAGATAACTGGCAAAAACTTTAATGTAGTTAAGCTTGCTAATGAGTTGTATGCTTTTATAATGAGCAGATACATACAATTGCAAAAAAACGACTTTAAAAAGATGCTGGCAGAATACAATAGCCATTTATTTGCCCTTGATAAAAAAGTAAAATTTAAAAAAGATAATATTCTTTTTAATGCTTTTGTAAAAGGTGTTAATGAAAACGGACAAATTATAACCAATGATGGTTTAGAAAGACTTTTTAGTTTTGATGAGGTGGAGTGGGTTAAAATTTAAATCATTTTTTCAGCCTCTCTTGCTTCTATCTCGTATTTGTTATTATAATAGCCATGCCTGGCGGTTTCCCATAAATATTTAAAAATAAAGTTTACAAAACCATGTTCCTTAAATTGTAGAATATGGCGCAGCTCATGCTTTAGCCATGTTGGGTTTTGCAAAAAATCTTTTTTAGAAGTATTGTGTAAATGGATGGTGGTGCCTATAACAATTGCAACCTGTTTTGATTTTAACTTTGCCGCAGCAACCTTTGCAATCCAGGAATTTTCTTTGATAAAAAATTCAGCCATGCTGCAAAGAAAATTAATTATTAGGTGCTCCGGCGTCTATCCAGCAGATGATCTTATTTTTTTCTGCAGCAGTTAGCGAACCTGCTTTAGGCATAAGTCCTGCATTTATTTGTCCTTTAATGATACCTCGCTTTATAAAAATTTTATTGTAGTCAGTTAATTCTCCGCCTGAGTTTACGCTGCCGGTACCATGACAATTGGCACTGTTGGAGCAGGTTGTATTAAATATGGGTTTTACATCGGCGGCATAATTTGCAGCCAGTCCAACACAGGGATCTACAACCGGTGGGGTGGTGTTGGTACTGCCGGGTTTTGAGCAGCCATTAATTAAAAAGATTACAACCGCTGCCACAAGAAAAAATAGCTTGTTCAAAATAAAGGTTTTAGTAGATAAATATAACTCTATAAAGTGGTAATTATTGCCATGCTTTTAAAATTTCCTCACTGTGCATTTTTGAACGGGGCTTTTTAAATATTTTTTTTATAATGCCTTTTTCATCAATTAAAAATGTTGTTCGTTGCAGGCCCATATATTTTCTGCCATATAGATTTTTTTCACCCCAAACCCCGTATTTATATATTATCGTTTTACCTACATCTGCAACTAGTGTAAATGGCAAGCTAAATTTTTGTTCAAATTTCTTATGTTTCTTTTCGTCATCCGGGCTTACGCCCAAAATAACAATTCCTTCTTTTTTTAATAAAGAAAAATTGTCCCGTAGGTTACAGGCTTCAACAGTACAAGTGGGTGTATCATCTTCAGGATAAAAATATAGAACAACTTTTTTTCCTTTAAAGTCAGCAAGCGAAACCACTTTGCCATTTTGATCTTTGGATGTAAAAGATGGGGCTTTATCGCCTTCTGATAATGTGATCATCTAATAAAATGAAATGTTTTTATTGTTGTGTTTCCTGCTTCATCATCTACGGTTACTTTTAATTGATGGTTTCCCGGCGGGCACATTTCATCAAAACGGTAAATAAAATTTCTTCCTTTATCATTGGTAAAACGCAGCCATTTACCATCTAACTCAGCCCGAAAATTTTTAAGCTTTTTCATGTTATCTGTAATGGTAAACATTATTTGTTTTGCATTTGAAAGGTTCGCATTTTCTCTTATCCCGATGGGTGAAATTAAGGGTGGAACATTATCAACCAGCAATTGAAAATTTCCAAACTCTCTGAATTTTCCGCTAAGCCATTCACCCTCTTGTATGGGTTTTACAACATCCATTTTACTACCCCACGTTCTCTGCATTATTATTTTATCACTTGCATTAAAAACCTTTTCAGGCTTTAAGCGTATTGTAAAATATCCATGAACCGGCACCAGT
>JBKJLG010000118.1:0-11078 GCA_046596995.1 Chitinophagaceae bacterium | reverse complement strand
CCATTAATTTTTCATCTTTCCAACCGGTTGCTTTTAATACAAACTTGAGATTATTATTTACATTTCTGTCAGTTAATAGTTGAAAATCCTGGAACACAACACCTAAATTTCTTCTTAAATAAGGAACTTTTTTCCAGTCCATATTTTTAAGATTGTAGCCTGCAACTTTCCCTTCTCCTTCAGTAAGTGTAAGGTCTCCGTACAATGTTTTTAATAGGCTCGATTTGCCTGTTCCGGTTTTACCAACCAGGTAAACAAACTCACCTCTGTCAACACTAATATTTACATCCGATAACACTAAACATTCTCCCTGGAAAATGTTTACGTTTCTTAATTCAACAATTGGTTCTGCCATTTTAAATATTAAATTATACCGTGCAAATGTAAAATTATAAACTCAATTGTTTTTAGTAAAAAAAAAGGTGTATTAATAAAATATCTTTAATTAAACAATAATTCTGATCCGTTATTTTTTAGCACCAATTCTTTTCTTTCACTAGCCTCTACCCTGCCGATGATTTGAGCCTCAATATTAAATTTATCTGCTTCTTTAATAATTGTTTCAGCAAAATCTTGTTCGCAATAAATTTCCATGCGGCACCCCATATTAAATACCTGGTACATTTCCCTGTCATCAGATCCGCTGGCTTCCTGTATCAGTTTAAAAATTAATGGCAGCTCAAATAAATTATCTTTTACTACTCTAACATTTTCAGGAATATATTTTAAACATTTTGTTTGTCCCCCTCCACTGCAATGTATCAGCCCATAAATTTTTTCAAAATTATTTTCTAAAAGATTTTTTATCAATGGGGCAAATGTTCTTGTAGGAGAAAGTAAGAGATTACCAACAGCCCCCTCCAAACCTCCCCCATTTGGGGAGGCTTTGCCATCGCTCAATCCCGTTCTTTCAAAATCGTTAATCCCGTTTGCAGCAGTTAATCCGGCATTGTGAGATTGCGAAGCCCCCTCTTTGGGAGGGGGTTTGGGGGAGGCGGTCATTCTATATTTTCCTATGTAAACAACATCATCACTAAGTGAATTATCATAACTCTCTTTAAATTTTTCTGCATAAAATTTACTCAACAAATCATGCCTTGCCGATGTTAGCCCATTGCTTCCAATGCCACTGTTGTATTTAGTTTCATAAGTTGCCTGTCCAAAACTTGCAAGGCCAACAATTACATTGCCGGGTTTTATTTTTTCGTTTGAAATAATTTTATTTATTTGCTGGCGTGCAGTCATTGTTCCATTTACGGCAACCGTTCTTACCACATCTCCCACATCTGCGGTTTCACCACCGAGATAATTGATATTGATCCCAAAGGTTTTCATCAAATCAAAAAAATCCTGTGTGCCTTTAATGATCTGCTCCAATACTTCGCCCGGAATTAAATTTTTATTTCTGTCAATGGTTGAATTGAAAATAATATTATCGTAAACACCCACACATAAAAGATCATCAAGATTCATCACCACTGCATCCTGGGCTATGCCTTTCCATACTGAAATATCGCCTGTTTCTTTCCAGTACAAATAAGCAAGTATGGTCTTTGTGCCGGCGCCGTCTGCGTGCATTACATTTACAAAGTTTTTATCGCCACCTAAAAAATCGGGATAAATTTTACAAAATGCTTTAGCGAATAAGCCCTGGTCAATATCTTTTGTAGCAGCATGAACTTCTTCTTTTTGTGCAGATACACCACGGCGGGAATAAAGTGACATCATTATTTTTTTAAATGTTGTAAAAGTAATGTTCAACTTTCAATTATCAATTTTCAATTATGGGGTAAGTAATTTAGTTTTGCCACGCTTTATGCAAGTTCACCGGAGTATAAATAATCTGCCTGCTTTTAAAAATGCTGTAATTACTATAGGCACATTTGATGGTGTGCATACAGGGCATTTGCAAATAATAAAACAATTAAGGGAAGAAGCAAAAAAAGCGAATGGAGAAACTGTGATAATTACTTTTCACCCTCACCCAAGAATGATAATTGTATCAGACAAGTCTGAAATAAAATTATTGAACACACTGGAAGAAAAAATAGAATTATTAGCCGCTCAAAGTATAGATCATCTGGTAATTGTTCCTTTTACAAAACAATTTTCTGAACAAAGTGCTGAAGAATATATCAATGATTTTTTAATAAAGAGATTTCATCCCCATACACTTATTACCGGCTACGATCATCATTTTGGCAAAGACAGAAAAGGAAATTACAAAATGCTGGAGGCTTATGCTGATGAAGGTAATTATTTGGTAAAAGAAATTCCCGGGCATGTTTTAAATCAGGTTACTGTAAGCTCCACAAAAATTAGAAATGCTGTTTTGCAATGCGATATTGAAACCGGAAATAAATATCTTGGCTATACTTATTTTTTTGGTGGTATGGTAACAGAAGGCAATAAAATCGGAAGAACAATAGGCTATCCTACCGCTAATCTTTTTGTAAATGATGAAAACAAACTCATTCCGGGAGATGGCATTTATGCAGTTAAAGTTGCAATATCCCATCATCAATTACCTTATCAAAATCAAACATCACACACCAGACTTTTAAACGGCATGATGAGCATTGGGATACGCCCTACCATTGGAAACAGCGAAAGAACAATAGAAGTAAATATTTTTGATTTTGACGAAGATATTTACAGACAAAACATAAGGGTATATGTAAAATATTTTTTAAGAGAAGAGAAAAAGTTCGATAGTATGACTGAGCTTACAACAGCAATAGATAAAGATAAAATGATGTCTCTTAAATTACTTGTTGATGATCAGGTATGATTAATAATCTTAGCAGCCAGTTCTTTCATTAAAGAGGCATCACTTAAAGCAGGACTATTAACGCCAACACTTTTTAAATTGTATTCATGCAATAGCATGATAACGCTTTCTACACCTTTATAAGAATAATTTAAAACAGTTTCCAGTGCCTGCCGTGCTGCATAGGGATTGTTGTAAAACATTGGCCGCAAGGCCCTTTCACTTTTATCACCCATTTGAAAAACAGTAAGCGCTTTACTAAAATGATTATACAATGCAGGTAACACCATTTGCACCGGGCCAGCTTTTGGGTTGCCCTCAAAATATTGAATGATCGTTATTGCTTTAGCCAGATCTTTATTACTGAATGCCTGTTGCAACTCAAATACATTGTACTCCTTACTAATGCCAACAAATTTTTCAATATCATCTTCCGTAATGCTTTTACGACTGCCAAGATTCATAGATACTTTTTCGAACTCATTGGCAATCCGGCTCAGGTCGTTGCCAATGTGATCTGCCAGCAACATAACAGCTCTTGAATTTACCGTAAAGCCTTTTGATTGTATAAAATCATTTATCCAGCCTTGCAATTGATTATCATACAATTTTTTGGTAGTTAAAACTTCGCCATGCTGCTTTAAAGTTTTGGCAAGTTTGCTTCTGCCATCTACTGATTTTCCCTTATAAGAAATTACCAGGATAGTTGATGCCAGTGGATTTGCAATGTAGCTTTCTACTTTATCAATATCCTTCATCTGTTGTGCTTCTTTTAAAATCACAACCTGTTTTTCTGCAAACATGGGGTAACGCCTGCAGGCATTTACAACATCTGCCCAGTTAGCATCTTTACCATAAAAAACAGTGAGATTAAATTCAGCATCAGCCGCAGTTAATAGATTGTGTTCTGCATAATTTACAAGCGTATCAATGTAAAATTCTTCTTCACCTTCAAGCCAATACAACGGCTTAAAAATATTTTTTTTCCACTCACCAATAATTTTTTCACCACTCATATTGCTTATAAATTCTACTTTGTCAAAGATATATCACGCACTAATACTTTAACTTTATCTTTTTAAATTATTTATTGCTTTAGTGATGAACAAAAAATTGTTCCAATAATTTTGCACCGATAGAATATTTTTAATTTTTCTTCATTTATTAACCCTAAATAAAATTTTATGAGTTTTGAAAATTTTCCGGCAAGCACTCCTCCGCAGGAGCAGATACCGCAACCTAAAAAAAATGACAGCCGAACAATTGTTACGGGTATTTTACTGGTTGCATTATTGGGCACATGGGGATATATTATTTGGGATAAAAATAAAAGCCAGCAGGAAAAGCAGCAACTTACCACACAAATAACTACAAGCGATTCATCAAAAAATCAGATACAAAATGAGCTTAATGATGCACTTGGCAGGCTTGATATGCTTAAAACAACCAACGCAAAAGCCGATAGCCTTATCCGCACAAAAGATAAAGACATTGAAGACCTTAAAGCCCGTGTGCAAACGATTCTAAGCAATAAAAATGCAACGGCTTCACAGTTAGCAGAAGCCAGAGGATTAATAAACCAGCTTAAAAACAACATAGATGTTTACACCGCAGAAATTGAAAAATTGCAAGGCGAAAAAGTAAAACTAACAGAAGAAAAAAAAGTAGTTACCCAGGAAAGAGATGTTGTAAGGAAAAATTATGATTCTGCTACAACGGTTATAAAAGAAAAGGAAAGTATTATTGATGTAGGCTCTACCCTTCATGCATCTAATTTTAATATTGTTGGTTTAAAAGCAAGGGGCAGTAAAGAGAAAGAAACAACTACAGCAAAAAGAGTTGATAAGCTTAGAATAAGTTTTGACATTGATGAAAATAGGATAACAAAAGATGGTATGAAAGATATTTTTGTTTGTATTTCTGCTCCGGATGGTACGCCCATTGCAGTGGAAGCATTAGGCTCAGGAAAATTTGTAACACGGGATGGAGTGGAAAAAATTTACACAAAAAAAATTCAGATAAATTATAAGCAGGGAGAAAAGCAGCCTATAACGGTTGAGTGGCAGCAGAATAGCGATTTTCAAACTGGTAATTACAGAATAGAAGTTTACAACAACGGATTTAAAATTGGTGAAGGCGTTCGCAATTTTAAAAAGGGCGGACTGTTTGGATAGTATTTATTTGCTGAAGAGGAAAAAAATAGAGATTTTTTATTTAGGGAAGTAGGCGCTAAAAAAGTGCCCTTACAGAAGCTCTGCCCGTATGTATGCTTCTTGTATTCCCTGGCTTGCGTCCTTCATATTCTAAATTCATTTCGATATTGCCGGCAAGCCGCTTTACAAATTGCACATTCCATAAAAGGTTTTTGCCCGGCAACAAACCATCTAAAATAATATAGCCAACCGTGCTATTTGCTGTGCCGGTAAAATCAATCTTATTATAGGTAAATCTGCCATTTAGCGTACCGCTGGAAAGTGCATTGTATTTAACCTCTATTGTAACTGCATTGTTCACCGCTTTTTCTTTGCCACTAATTGTATTTTGTTTTTCATCTAAGTTGTAAATAAGGCTCAGCCTGGCTTTGCTGCCATAAACATAACTTACAGAGGGCTCAATGGTTGTTTGGTCTATGACATAATTTCTATTTGCGAATTTTGGTGTAAGCAATTGGTTTTTTATAAACCGGTTGGTAACTGTTGATGTAATAAAACGGTTTAAGTTCCACCTGCCTTTTATGGAAAAGTCTCTGTACTTGCGGCTTTCAAAACCATAAGTAAGTAAAGCTTTATTGTTCGATAATCTATGTGTTACATCTAAGCCCCATTTTATATTTGTCCGGTTAAAATAAATTGTGTTAGATAAAAAAGAGTTCAATGTTATCAAAGTTGTATCCACTAATTTTTTGCTGAACGGATTAAATTGAAATGCGCCGTTAGAAATATCTTTTTTATTTATCTGCAAAGTAGAATTTGTGTTTATCTTACCCAGAAATTTTTTAAACCCATTTGCATCTGCAATTTTTATAATTGCTGCAGGACTGATGTTTGCGCTGTAATTAAACTGTACAAAATTTGCTTTTATATATTTATTAGTTGGTGTAAAAACCCTGACGTATTTCCGCTGATCTTGAAAAATCGCAATCTCAAATTCATTCAGTTCCGGAATGCCGTTGCTGTTATAATCATTCCAGGTATATTCTCCCTGGCCGGCCGGGACCTCAATAAAAGTGTATTCTCTGGTCTGCTCTTGCCCTGCCCCAATTTCATACAAAATACTTCCTGTTACCAAACCTTTCCATTCATTTACCAGGTACTCAATTCTGCCAAGTACACTTTCATCGCTTTTTTGGTTAGTAAGGTTTTTATTAATCACCTCCAGTTTTCTGTAAGAAAGATTTAATTTAAACTGGTGCCTTTCGCTTCGCAATAGTTCTGTAAAAACACTTAGATTATTACTCTTATCACTAAGCAATAATTCTTTTTTAAGAGGAAAAAAGTTTGTCCTTGTAAAATAGGTAACACCCCAGCGGTTCAATTTATTTTCCTGCGATTTTACATAAACCTGCCAGATATTAAAAGCAAAACTGAGTGGATTTAGTGTATCAGATATTTTGTTAGTTAATTTATTTTTTTCGCTTGAATAAATGCCGCCTATTTGTAAGTTATTTAGTTTAGAAAATTGTTTTGAAACATCAATTGCCGGGCGAATAAAATTCCCGCTGTCTTTGTTGCTGTTAATATATGTCAGGTAGAACTGATCAGCTATTTTCCATCCATTTACTATCATATTGTGAGTAACCGATTGACGTAAACCATTGTAATTATCACTGCGGTTGTAGCTGGTTATATCATATTTTAAACGGTTATTGTTTTTGTCATTAATCTCAACTGAGCCTTCTATTAATTTTTCCGTTGCCGGGGGTGCATCAAATGGCAGGCTCCAATCCCGGTTAAACTCTACGTTTCTTAATCTCTCTAGTGGCTTAAATTTATTTTGCACAAATTCATAGGAAAGCTTTGACTGTAAAGCATATCCTTTGGTAGAAGATCGAAATATTTTTGACTTATTCAAATATTGTATTCTTGCAGCCACGCCATTATCATTCCCTTTATCTTTATTAGAAAATGTATTAATATCATACCTGCTTAAAGCAAATTCCGTTTTTATAGTTGATCTTTCAGAAATAAAATATTCACCAAGCACACTTATAAGTTGTTGTTTTTTAGGAGTAACCAAAAGTATTACAGGCTCCCAATCTCCCTGTGGTACGCCTGCAAAGTTTGGTTGTACCCATTTAAATACCCTGCCATTCGTGTTGCCTGTTATCTGTACGTAATTTCCTTTGCCAGTTCCAACATTTAAAAAAGAAAGGCTGTATAAAATATCGGTTTTATTAACCGAATAAACATAAATGGTTTGCTGTGTGGCATTGTAAATTGTATCATATTTTTTATACAAGATTTTGTTTGCCGCAAAAGTGTCTCTTTCCGCATTTTGGTAACGGGCACTATCTAGTTTATCACCAATGGTAGAAAGGAATTGTTTTTGATTTGCATCAAGGTTCTGTGTAATAGAGGAATTTTTTGCATCCGTATTGCTGAAAACGCCTATGCTTATGTTTAATTTTTTATTTACGGTTATTTCATCATTTACGTAAATCATTGAATTAAGAAAATTTCTATCTGCAAACTCAAATTCAGCCTGTATCCGGCTGTCTTTTATTATCAGCCGTTTGGGTGTAAAAGTTATTTCAGCCGTATTGTAATTAATTATGTAATCCTCATCTTCACCTCTTTTTAAAAGTTCGCCATCTAAAAAAACCCTTTCGGTATTGGCTAATACAGTAAAAAATAATTCATTGTTGGGGCCTATAAGTCTGTACGGTCCCTGGTTGCCTTCTAATGCAATTATATTATTTCGGATGAATTTGCCTTTTGCAATGGCACCACCTATTAAAAATTTATTAAAAGTATTTTTGTTGATTCTATTGTCTGTTAAAAAAGAAATTCCCTGTAATCTTTTATAAAAGTTTAAAAAATAATTTCGGCTTTGCCGGATATCAATATCACCAAAATTTACCTGCCAGCCTTTCTTTTTTATTTGCATAAACACCCGGTCAAATTCACGAATATCCTGTGTGTTGCCTTCCGGCTGAATGGGTATGTTATTATCACTAATGGCTGCGCTTAATTCCAGGCTGTCGCCAATAAAACCGTTTAATTGTAAATTGAGGCTGGAGTTTACGCTTGCATCCTGGTTGTTCCCAAAAGAAATGCCCCGGCCAATGCTTCCCGTAAAATTGATATTACCTACATCAAACAGTTTTGCATTATCGTTTTTGCCGGTATTAAAAACTGTTGGCTCCATAATAAAATTATACCGAACACTATCATAATTTAATCTTTTGGTAACAGCATTTAATTTATAAGGAAAAACACGATAGGTGATGTAAACAGAGGACTGTTGAGGCTTTTGCTTCCATAGTAAAGTTGCATTTACATAATCTATTTGATAAGTATTGGGCGAAACACCCGGTATGCTTACCGTATTAGGCACAACGCTTACCACATCAAATTGAATGATATGTTTTTCTGTTGAAATAAATTTTTTACGAAGATTGGAAAGTATAGCTGAATCTTTTTGAGCCAACACTCCCTGAGTAAATATTAAAAAGAGAAGAACAAAATATATCCGGGGTAGCTTCAATTTTTTAATAATAATGCTTAAAATTAGCATTTATTGTGCAGCGGCAAGGTTAATTGGTCAATTGGTTTATTTGTTAATTAGTTAAGTCGTCCATAAATTTTTTCCGGTGAAACTTAAATGATAACAATGCAATAAAATTATTCTTCAGCAGTAGTGCCAGCTCCCAAATATTCACGGTTCATCCGGGCAATATTACTTACAGAAATTCCTTTAGGGCAAACTGCTTCACATTCATAAATATTAGTGCAATTCCCAAAACCTTCTTTATCCATTTGTGCTACCATATTCAACACACGGGTTTTTGTTTCAGGCATTCCCTGTGGTAATAAGGCAAGTTGCGAAACTTTAGCGCTTACAAATAACATGGCAGCGCTGTTTGGGCAGGCTGCCACACAGGCTCCGCACCCAATGCAGGATGCTGCAAAAAAAGATTCATCAGCTTTACGCTTTTCAATTGGTAATGCATTTGCATCAACGGCATTGCCAGTATTAACTGATACAAAACCTCCTGCCTGTATTATCCTGTCAAAGGCTGATCTGTCAACCACCAGATCTTTTATCACAGGAAAAGCAACCGAGCGCCAAGGCTCTACAACAATTGTTTCATTATTTTTAAATGCACGCATGTGCAACTGACAAACTGTATTTTTCTCCCACGGGCCGTGTGCCTGTCCATTTACATACATGCTGCACGAGCCACAAATTCCTTCCCGGCAATCATGATCAAAAGCAATGGGTTCTCTACCTTCATTTATCAATCTTTCGTTCAGCACATCAAACATTTCAAGGAAAGACATTTCAGAAGAAATATCATTTACTTCGTAGCTTTCAAAACTTCCTTTGGCAGCATTATTTTTTTGGCGCCAAACTTTTAAAGTAAGATTCATTGTATAATGTTCCATACGTACTAATGTGGTAATTTGTAAAATTATTTATAGCTTCTTTGGCTGGGATGTACAACATCAAAATGCAATTTTTCTTTGTGTAATTCTTCTTCTTCGTCTTTAAATTCCCAGGCACTTACATAACTGTAATCTGCATCATCTCGTTTTGCCTCGCCATCTTCGGTTTGCATTTCTTCTCTAAAATGCCCACCACAACTTTCCTTACGGTTGAGTGCATCTATACACATCAGTTCACCTAATTCTATAAAGTCTGCAACCCTTCCTGCTTTATCCAACTCAGAATTCATCTCATTTATTTCTCCGGGTATCCTTACATTATTCCAGAATTCTGTTTTTAATTGTCTTATCTCTGCAATAGCCGATTTTAATCCTTCTTCGTTGCGGGCCATACCGCATTTATCCCACATAATTTTGCCCAGCCGCTTGTGAAAACTTTCTACCGTTTGGGTTCCTTTAATGCTCATTAATTTTTCAATTCTTTCTTTTACTTCTTGCTCAGTTGCTTCAAAAGCCGGATGCGTAACAGGAATTGCAGCTGTTCTTATTTCATCTGCCAGGTAATTGCCCAAAGTATAAGGGATAACAAAATAACCATCAGCAAGTCCCTGCATTAATGCAGAAGCCCCGAGCCTATTTGCGCCATGATCACTGAAATTTGCTTCGCCTAAGGCATATAAGCCGGGAACGGTTGTCATCAAATCATAATCAACCCACAACCCTCCCATGGTGTAATGCACGGCAGGATAAATTCTCATCGGCACTTCGTATGGGTTTTCACCGGTTATCTTTTCATACATTAGGAAAAGGTTACCATATTTTTCTTCCACAACGGCTTTACCCAGTCGTATTATTTCTGCTTCATCAGCATTACTGATATTATTTTTACCTACTTCTATTTGTCCGTACCGTTTTATGGCATCAGCAAAATCGAGATAAACCGCCATTTTGGTTGTACCTACACCATACCCTTCATCGCATCTTTCTTTTGCCGCTCTTGATGCAACATCTCTGGGTACAAGATTTCCAAATGCGGGGTATCTTCTTTCTAAATAGTAATCTCTTTCACTTTCAGTGATATCAATGGCTTTACGAGTGTCGTCTTTTTGTTTAGGGACCCAAATTCTTCCATCATTGCGCAAACTTTCACTCATCAAGGTTAATTTGCTTTGATGATCACCGCTAACAGGAATACAAGTTGGATGAATTTGTGTAAAACATGGGTTACCAAAATAAGCGCCTCTTTTATGTGCCTTCCAGGCGGCTGTAACATTGCTGCCCATTGCATTAGTGCTTAAATAAAATACATTTCCATAACCACCTGAGCACAATAAAACTGCATGACCAAAATGTCTTTCTAACTCGCCACTAACCAAATCTCTTGCAATAATGCCTCTTGCTTTTCCTTCAATCGTCACTACGTCCAGCATTTCGTGACGGCTGTACATTTTTACATTGCCTAGTGCTATCTGTCTTTCCAAAGCACTGTAGGCACCTAATAATAATTGTTGTCCTGTTTGTCCGGCTGCGTAAAAAGTACGCTGCACCTGGGTTCCGCCAAAAGAACGATTGCTGAGTAAGCCTCCGTATTCTCTTGCAAAAGGAACACCCTGAGCAACACACTGATCAATGATGGCAGCACTTACTTCAGCCAGGCGATAAACGTTCGCTTCTCTTGCACGATAATCTCCGCCTTTTAC
>JBKJLG010000054.1:0-12702 GCA_046596995.1 Chitinophagaceae bacterium | reverse complement strand
GTGCTTTTCGAAAACTTGTACCCATCAAAAACGGCTAAAAACTTTTTCATCTTTATGTAATTTTAATTAGTGAGATAAAAGGCATTTATTTAATGTGCTTTATAAGTACATGAAATTAATCTTAAAAGCATTTAGTAAATAGCCTTCTCAGTTTGTTTTGTTTCCCGTTGAATTACTTGAGATTGTAAATTTGTTTCAGGTAATACCAATAAAGGGATGTGTGTTTGGAACAACATACTCTTTGTTTCACTTTTTATAAATAAACGCTCAAGCCAGTTATGCTTATGAGGCACCATTACCAACATATCTGCGTGGCAGGTTATAATAAATTTATTCAACGCATGTTGTACGTTAGTACCAACAGGATATTGAAACTTGGAATCTAAAATCTTTATTACCTTATTTAATTTATGTGCGATATCGGATACCTCAAACCATTCTTCATCTTTTTCTTTTATCACCTTTACAAGATATAATTTAGATGTAAAAGTTCGGGTGATTGCAGCAAGGTACTCCAGGGCATTTTTATCAGAATCTATACTCCCATCATTTGCAAAAACTATAACCTCGGGTTTCTTAAACACAGCATCTTCCGGTACAATTATTAAAGGGATGTTGGTGCTTTTAGCGAGTAATGTTGCAGTGCTTCCAAATATTTTTTTAAAGTTTTTTCCACTGCCTTTCATTCCTGTAATTATAAAATCGACCTTTTTTTCGTTGGCAATATCAATAATAGTTTTTTCCGGTAACCCTTCATCGCATAAAAATTCTATTATGTCTGATGTAGGATCAAGAAAGTTCGCCTCATCCAGCAATAGCTTATCAGTTTGCATCATTACATCATACCTTGATACACTTACATTAAGCCCTAAAGCAGTTGATGAGATTTGGTAAGCATTAAAGAGATACACTTTGGCATTAAGAAATTTTGCCAGTTGCATACCATATAATGCTGCATTTCTTGATGCCTTAGAAAAGTCGGTTGCAATTAATATTGTTTTCATGATATTTATTTTGACAAAGGTATTCTGCACTGTATTTAATTGTACTGATTTTCATTATAACAGCACGTGACACTTGTCATATTTAATTGACCCAGGGTATTAATAGTGTAACCTTTTTAATTTCAGTAGATGTTATCATCTTACCAAAAAAATAGAAGAGTGTAGAAGAATGTGTTTTGGATTAGAAAAAAATTAGCTGATAACAAACATATCCTTAGCTAACATAGCTCATATTTTTCTTTTTAAATTCTTTTAAAATTTGCAGTATAAAATTTATTATATGCAACAACTTACTTTATCACACATCCTTCGCCCCTTTGTTAATGATTCTTTTACAACAGGCGTAACCGCTAAACCTCCTTTACTTCAAAGATTTAATTTATGGCTTACCAACCAGGAAGAAAACAGGTTATTCTGGCTCAGTATTGCTGTACTGGGAGGCATAGGAACGCTGCTGCCGCTCACTTTGATGGCTGTAGTATTTTGGGCTAATAATAATTTTAATCTTTGGGTAATTGCGCTTTGTATAAATGTGCCTGTACTTATTGTAAACCTTGCCGCTCAATTGCCAAAAGTTACTTTGCCGGTTTTGTTTGCCGCATGGGTTATTAATGTTGGAATTATTTTTTATTGCCTTGCATTATATTTTATTACATAAGTATAAATACGAAACTCCGGCTAAACCTCAAATTAGAGATAAAGCCGGCAATTATATTGACTGATTGTTTAATTGCTTTACAAAATCTTAGCTATGTGTCTTTCAAAATGTCAGGGTATTTGTGTTTCTTCCATAAAAAGAAACGCATGTAAATCGATGCTACTCTTATCAAATGAACAAATTAATTCTATGACAAAAAGCGAAGAGTTTGTTCATGAGAATAAAATATGGGGAACGTCATTGAACCTTTACAAAGAAGTAAATAATTCTTTAAAAAATAAATTAAGCAGGGCAGTTGATGAAAAAGATAACAAAGCTTTTTTAGTACTTGCCGAATATTTTCAAAATCAGTTTGTTTTGAAAGATGAATTTATTGCAGATTTAATAAAAGACCTGAACGAGCAAGAAAGGAAATTAAATGAAATTTCTACCCACGAAAACCTATCACCTAAAATGTTTAAAAAGCAGGAAAAGTTGCGAAATGAAATGAGCTTTTTTGAAAAAGATTTTACCAGCTTACAAAAAGAATTTAGCAGATCAATTGTCTGATCTTAATTGAACATTGCGGATAGTTTTTTATCATCTAGAATTGTGATATATCCATCTTTTATTCCTATCAACCCTTCGCTTTTAAAATCACTCAGGGTTCTTATTAATGATTCAGTTGCTGTACCTGCAATATTTGCAAGATCTGCCCGGGAAATATGCATGCTAAAATTTCTATTGTCTGATGTTTTGTATTTCTTCTGCAATTGTAACAGGGCTTCAGCAATTCTTTTACGTAATGAATTGTAGGCAAGGCTTAATAAATGTTCTTCTCTTTCTGAAACATTTTTTGCCAGTAACTGAATAAACTTCTGCGCAACTTTCGGGTTATTATTAATCAACAATTCAAAATCTTCTTTAGCAATGATTGATAATTCGCAATCATCTAAACATTCAGCGGTCTCTTTATAAGCAGTGTTTTGCAATAGTGCAGTATAACCAAAAAAATCTGAAGCTTTATAAAGTTCAATGGTTAATTCTTTGCCCTCGTTTGTGGTTTTGTATGTTTTTATTTTACCTGATTTTACAAAAAATAATTTATTCGGATATTTTCCCTCGGAATAAATAATTTGCTTTTTTGTGTAACTATCAATATTTACCGAGTCTGCAAGTTCTTCCAGCGTTGAACTGCTTTTCAGGTCATGTAATAATTCTTTCACTCCTTGCTCATTGGCATCGTAATTGTTTTTGAGAATATCTGTTTTTTTAAATCTTGCTTCAATTGCATTTAATAATTCAATATCAGTAAAAGGCTTTGTTACATAATCATCAGCACCCATTTCCATTCCTTTTCTAAAATCACTTCGTTCCGCTTTTGCTGTAAGAAAAATAAAAGGAATTCCCGACAACT
This sequence comes from Chitinophagaceae bacterium, assembly GCA_046596995.1. Lineage (GTDB taxonomy): Bacteria > Bacteroidota > Bacteroidia > Chitinophagales > Chitinophagaceae > Ginsengibacter. The sequence continues at coordinate 9,644 of JBKJLG010000054.1, read as the reverse complement.
CAGGGTTTTTATTTACCAGGTGAAGTACCCCGTATCCATCAAGCTCGGGCATCATAACATCACATATTATCAGGTCCGGCTTTTGCCGTAATGCAGATTGTACGCCAACTTTACCATTTGCAGCAGTAGTTACCTTATAATTAGCAAGTTCCAATATCTCTGCTATATTCTCCCTTATCTCAACATTATCTTCAATTAGTAAAATATTTTTCAAAGCTTAAAAGTTAATGTGATTACTGTTCCTTTTTCCAGTTCACTGCTTATGGCAATTTTGCCGTTCATCATCTCCATATATTTGTCAACAATGTGTAACCCTAATCCGGTGCCTTGTATATTTATCGCATTTGACCCTCTAAAAAATCTTTCAAATAAATGCTTCTGATCCTGTTCTGACATTCCGATTCCTTCATCTCTTACTGTAATTTCAAAATCATTTTTGTTAACATTCCCGTTAAAATAAACAGTTGAATTTTCACCTGAAAATTTAATTGCATTTGACAGGATGTTGAATAAAACATTTTTAAGAAGTGAGGGATCTAAAATAATACTACTATTTCCTGTATGCTTATAATTCATTTTCTGCCCTGATTTTAATAGTCCATGCATTTCATTGCAAATGCTGATAAGCAGTCTCTTGGCATTAAATTCTATGTTGTTAACTGCAATTGCTCCGTCTTCTATTTTACCAATTGATAGAAATTCATTAAGAATATTAGTAAGATTATTAACGGATGATTTTATTCGCTGAATATGCTTGTCTCTTTTATCCTGTTCTTCCGTTAAAGAATACTTTGCAAGAAGTGATGCTGAAGAAAGTATTGTACTTAGTGGCGTTCGAAATTCATGTGAAGCCATTGAAACGAAACGGCTTTTTAAATCTCCAAGGTCTTTTTCTTTACTAAGTGCTTTTGTAAGTTCATCCTTAGCATATTGCAATTCCTTAGTTCGCTCTATAACTTTATTTTCCAGTTCCTGGTTAAGTGTTTCTATTGTTATGTTTCTTTCTGCTAATTCTTTTTGCTGATCAAAAATTGACTGCTCAATTTCTTTTCTCCTGGTAATATCACTTATAAATCCAATAACAAAAAAACCTGTTGCATTTTTATAACTGCTAAGGCTTATCTCCACAGGAAATTCTTCACCTGTTTTTTTTACTCCAAAAAGATCTCTTCCTGCACCCATTGGGCGGCGCTGCGGATTTTTATTAAAATTTTCCCGGTCGCTTACATGGTGATGGTGAAACCGTGTGGGCACCAGCAATTCAATTTTTTTACCAATAAGCTCTACAGCATTATCATAGCCAAAGGCAGATACCACAAAATTGTTAACTAAAACTATTTCCCCTTCTTCATTTGACACCAGCATTCCGAGGGAATCGTTTTGAAAAAGAGCTTCAAATCTTTGTTCTTCTTTGTTTTGATCTTTTAAGAATGTGGGTTGAGAAAATGGCATATAGTATAGTGTAATTTACTTTTAATAAAACAAAATGATATATGCGATCTTTTTGTATAAATGACAGCAGTCATGTTTAACATGTAACCTCCTCATTTTTAAGGATAGTTGAGCAGTTTTGTGATCTAACAAAAGGGCATTACTCAACATGCAAAAAAAAATTATAAAAACTTAACGCTAATCCCGATGGGCAATGTCATACAGTTCGACCCCGATAGGGGTCGCATATTTATAGGAACGTACAATTCTATAAATATTCAACTCCATAGGAGTTGAACCTGATCAGTCCTTAATGACATTGCGTGAGAGGACGTAAAAAACTCACCCTATAAAACTTTTATTCCGGCTCCGCCGGAAAATATGTGTGCCTGCAACGATTGCCCTTACATGAAACTAAATACACTGGAAAAACTTTACCTGTGTATGGAATATGAGGAGCCGAAAATTATTATGGATGAAAATTTAAGAACCGCTGCGCTAAAGCCAATAAAAAGAATGCTGGAGATAAGTAAGCGGTACGGGTTGTAATTTTATTATTCTTATTGCAAGAGCCCTGCGGCCCATTGTATTGCATAACCTGATTTAAGGTATTTAATTCGCAGTTCTATTTGTTTCTGATGTAATTCTAAAACTTTTGTTTCCCGGCTATTTACAAGAAACAAACTGCTTTCACCCTGGTTAAACTTCAACTCTTCATTGCGGAGCAGCAAATAATAATTGTTATAAATGCTTTGAGCAGTTTGTAATTGCTGTTGTAATAAAATGTTCTCGTTGTAATAACTGCGGATTTTATTTTCAATTTGCCAACGCTTTCTTTCTAATTCTAAATCCGTTTCTTTAATCATTAATTGCGTTTTTCTGTAATCGCCACGACCTTCCCGTAAAAATAACGGCAGCTTAAATTCAATACCCCATTTGTAATTGTTTTGCAGCAGTGCTGCATCAAAACCTTTTAAGGCGTAATAATTTTTGTTTAATAAATTGGCGCTGATATTTAAAGACGGCAACAGGCTTTGAAACTTTAATTTTCTTTCTACTTCCAGGCTATTCAATTTTAATTCATAAGTTTTGATTATTGGGTTTTGTTTAGCTGACTGATCAACCAGCGCATCTAATTGCCGGGCATCTGAAATCATAGCAAACTGAATTGTATCCGGTACATATTGACCGGGAAGTTGATAGGGGTTATTGTTCGGCAGCCATAAATAATTTGATAACTCAAATCTTGCATTATTGAGTTGCAGCAGTGCGTCCGATTGTTGCAACTGGTAATTTTGAACCTGTGTAAAAGCTTCAATGGTATCAATAGTTGCACGGTCTCCGTTAGTATGAGCAATGCGTACCAAACGCAACCTGTTATTGGCTATATCTACAAATTTAGAATAGATGCTGTACAACTGAAACGCCCCTGTCCACTGCCAGTAATCTGTATAAGCATCAAACAATAAATCGTTCACCACAGCTAATCTTTCCTGCTCACTCTGGTTTCTGAATATTTTAGCCTGTTGCAGCACAGCTCTCCTTTTATCCATCAGCAAGCCTTTTGCCAGCGGCATTTCTATTCCTAAATAACTTGTTTTATTTTTTGTTACCTCCGGGCTAATAAAATTGCCACTGTTATTCTCCAGTCCTGTTTTTATATCAATTCCAATTGGTGTCGGAATTCTTAATTCCGGGTTATTGTAGTTGTAATAATTTTTTCCGTCAAATGTTTTTCTGCTGGCTTCTAAATTCAATGTTGGGTCGAAACCACCTTTTGCACTTAACAGTTCAGCCGCTGCTTTATCTACAAGTATGTCTGCCTGTTTTGCAACGGGATGATAGAGTTTTATTTGTTGAATAAAAGCTTCAGGTGTAAATATCTTATTACCGGTTTGCGATAACAGGCACTTACCGGATAAGAGAAGAAGAATTAAAGCAAGTATAGTTTTTTGCGTAAACATTTGTTTTGTGTGCCTCAAAAATCTGAAGACTATTTTTCTTTTTTATCACTGCCTTCTTTAGCTGGTTCTGTTATATAATACTCAGGTGGAAATCCATTAATGTTTCGCCATAGTTCATAATAAATGCGAACATCTTTTAGTAGTGCAATGCCATTGGCGCCTCCACCCATTCTTAATTGCTCAGGCCATTGTTTATCCTGCGGATCTTCAATCACCAAAACCCTGAACTTTCCGTTATAACTTACCGATGTTTCTATTGCTGCCACTTTTCCGCCAAATGTTCCATAGCTGCTTTTTGGCCAACCGCTAAAAACAATTACCGGAAAACCATCAAATATAAAACGCACTTTCTGTCCCAGTGAAATGAGTGGTAAATCTACCGGCTCAACAAACATTTCAACCGCAAGTTGTATATTGCTTGGTACAATTTCTACCATCATATCGCCTTCTTTTACCATTTCACCAATACCGGCTTTTTTAGCCTTTGTTACTTGTCCGCTTTGGGGCGCTGTGATGTAGTATAGTTTATTTCGGGCATCATAATTTGCGTACTGGTTTTGTAGTTTCGATACTTCTGCTTCCGTACTTGCTACGTTAGATAAAGATGAAAACCTTTCGCCATCTGCTTTCGCAATTTTATCTGTGTAATCCTGCACAGCGGAGTTTTGTTCGATGCGCAAATTGATGAGCTCCTGCCTGTTTTGGAATAATCTGTTATTAACACTATTTACTTTAGCCAGTCCATTCTGATAATTTACTTTTCGTTTTTCAAATTCGCTGAGCGATATAGCGCCACTGTCGAGCATTATTTTTGCAGCATCTATTTGTCTTTTATATACATTCAGTTCATTGTTTAACGCCAGCAAATCTGCTTCATCAGTTTGTACTTTTAATTGTTGTTGTGTTATTTTATTTTCTATTGATTGTAGTTTAAAATCTTTTCCTTTTGCCAATGCCTGCGCCTGGGTTATAGTGGTTATTGCCTTGTTTTTAAACTCTTCAATACTTTGTTGTTTGGCCGCTATTTGTTCTTGGGTACGGGATAATAATTTAGGGTCAAAATAATCCACTTTTACTTCACCCAATTGAAGAATTGTATCACCTTCTTTTACAAAATCACCTTCATTTACATACCATTTAATTACACGTCCGGGTATAATGGTATTCAACTCCTGCGGACGCTGCTCTTGGCGCAGAGTAGTAATGGTACCCTTTGCCCGTATGTTTTGTGTCCATGGCAATAGCATGATGCAAACCAGTAAAATAAGGATACCCCAAAGCCAAAACTTTACATTGCTTTTGCGATGTATTCTGTAAACTTTACTAAAAGAAGTAAGTGGGTTATTGGCTGATGACTTTTCAATATCACTAGTTAAATAATTGTTCATTTAGTTTAATTTTTCTGCAATGATTAAACCGATTCACCTTGGGTTATAACAAAAACTTTATCGCAGTATGTACTTAACTGCTCATCGTGCGAAGCAATAAGAACAGTGGCTGCTTTGTATTCTTTAATGTATTGAATGATGTTATTTTTAAAAGGTTGTTCAAGATGGTCAAAAGGTTCCTCCAACAACAATAGCCGATGCTCCCCAAGTAATGCACGCATTAATAGAATGTTTTTCCTGACATTATTAGACAGCTTGTTACCAACGGGCTGCAAAACCGTATCATAGCCGTCTTTGCAGGATTGGATAAACGTATGTAAGCCTGAAATTCCGGCCAGTTTTGTTACTTCTTCTATACTAATGCCTTTATTACCCAAGGTAATATTCTGCAGTAATGTGCCATGAAAAATATCCTGACTGCCGAGAAGTATTCCTGTAAGATGGCGGAGGCTTTGTACTTCATAATTGGCAGCAGGAATACCATCAATTAAAATGCTGCCGTTATAAGCAGTGTAGGCTCCCGTAAGCAGTCGCAAAACAGTTGATTTGCCTGCGCCCGATACACCTTTTAGTTGTACTGTCTGCCCTTTGTCAATAACGAAGTTTATGTTATTCAGTACAGGCATTTCATTACTGTAAGCAAAGCTGACATTACTGAATTGTATGGCTACACCTTCATTTTTTGAGGGCAGCAATAAACTGCCGCTTTGTTCTTTTTCTGCTTCGGTAACAGCGCTCAATTTTTCAACCGATACCAAAGCTTCATACACAGCATCCAGGTTGACAATTAATTTTTCGATAGAGGCGATGATAGCTATGATAACAATGTCTGCTGCTATAAACTGCCCAATATTTATTTGCTGATTTACCAACAGGTAAGCGCCTACAATAAGCATGGCCGCAGTAATAATTATTTTAAAGGAAACAAGACTCCAAAACTGTATGAGCAATATTTTAAAATGCTTTGTACGGGAGTCTAAATAATTGCTCACCAGCTCATCTGTTTTCTTAATATGCAGTGATGTGCCCTTTGTGTATTTAAATGATTTTACTGTTCGTGCCAATTCCTGCAGCCAGCCGGCCACACCGTATTTATATCCACTGGCCTGCATTGCTGTTGCAAGCCCTTGTGGTGAAGTTACCCGGATAATTAAAACAACAATTAAAAGTAACAACAAACCAAAGGCAATAAAAACAGGATGATAAAAAGCAAGCAACACCAATCCGAGTATAACCTGTATGGTGGCAGCGGGAAGATCTATTAATAATTTATCAAGCCCTTTTTGCAATGATGCTGTTTCAAAATACCGGTTTACCATTTCCGGCAAATATTCCTTGTCCAGCTTTTCCATATTTAGTTTTGGTAACCGGTCTCCAAATTCCATGGAATAACGCACGAACAATTTTTGTTTTACTTTTTCAATGATTTGTAACTGCCTTATCTGTAATAATCCATTGATGAATACGCCAAAGACCACCATGGCTATTAATACAATAATTGAAGTAGATATGGTGCCCGCCATTACAAAATTTATAATAGATTGTATGCCTAAGGGCAACGATAGCTGCACAAATCCTGCAAGTAAAGCAAACATATAAATCACCCCAATATCCTTGCGGTCTAAAAGCAGTATGTTGTTAAGTTTAGCTATGGATTTAATTATGGAAATTTCTTTGTTTTGCATGCCGGGTCGTTGGTTAATGAGGCGGCCTTAGTGTCAGCTTATTTGCTATTAAATATATCCTTTACTTGTAGCATTATGAATGTACAGGGATTGGCTCACACGCCGAAAACTTTAGTTATAATTTTTGATTTCAGCAATATCTTTTCGCTTGCTGATAATTTTTGTTTTTCGTTTTTTTATTTGTTTTTCCAGTGCTTCCATACATTGTGCGGCAGCTTCTTCAAATGTTTTGGATTGGGCACTGGCCAATAAATCATTGCCGGGAATTGCCAGTCTTATTTCACACACTTTATTTTCTTTGGTATCAGATTTATCTAGTTTGAGCCAAACCTCACTCCATATAATTTCGTTATACAGGTGTTCAAGTTTTTCAACCTTCCCCTTAATAAAATCTGTTAATTCCTGCGATGCAGTAAAATCAAGCGAATGAAATTTCAGTTTCATATTTTTTAAGATTTATTTTTTATTAATTTGAATTTTTATACAAGTTGGTATTGGTAATTATAGAAACAATTAGCCCATTATTATATTGAAAAACATTTCTACCTCCTACTTCACGCGGCAACTGTACTATCTGGTTTAAAAAGCCGCCTTCTATACGCACTTTAGAAGAAAAGCGATAGCCCAATAAAACTCCCAACCGGTTTTGGTCAAACACATTTTCATTTACATTTTTGCCAAAGCCTAAAAATATTTCATCGTAAATGGCAGCGTACGCTGTTTTGTCGGCAATTGTTTTTCCTTTCAAGGGTATTTGCATACGGTACATATACCGCAAACGGTTTACAAAAAAATGTTCATCTTCCTTGGTTAAGGATGCGTTGGTATAGCGTCCTATCCATCTTTGTTCAAGCATAAAACGATGGCTTAAATCAACAATACCCATTTTATCAGTTACAGTTGCCATTTGAAAGGCCCTGTGTTCGGTAAACTGTTTGCCAAAACCATTAATAGGAATATCGCCATAGTTGAAGGTTTCTATCCAGGCATAGCCTGCCCTTAGCGAAAGTTTTTGATTTACTTTATAATTAATACCTGTCCGCAAAAGGCTTTGTTGCCAGTCTGTAACAACATTATCCCTGCGCCATTGGTATTCTGTATGGATGCTCCATTTTTTATTTATATTGAATGTGCCGGAATAAGCATACCAGCCAATAAAATTTTTATCGGTGATACGGGTGTTTTGTGCATTTGTAAGCGAATACGAAAAAATGAAAAAAATCAAAACAGGCATTAAACAAATACTCTTTAGTTTCATAATTATCTTTTTGATTGAAGTCTGATGTTCTATCGGTTAATTTATAAAAAAGCACCTGTAATTTTTATTTTTCCTTTATCTTCCATTTCCCTTAAAACTGGGCTTTTGTGCCAGATATTTTTTTATTACAAGGCGTACATTGTTTTCAGAGACATGCTTTACAAATTCAACGTTTTTAGATATTGCTTCACCTGCAAAATCCTGGCTGATGGTTATAGGCTGTTTTAATTGTCTTTTATTTGAATTTCATAGTCTCTCTTTTTATTTTTTTTACTGAATAGTTCAATATAAAAACCTATTTGTAAAAAATCCCTTCCTATTTCATCATTGATTTTATAGTCGAATTGATGTAAATAACCAACCTGCAAGGTTGTTAACTTTGAAGGTTTGTAATTGAAAGCAACTAACATTCTGTTTCTTTCAAAGTATGGTTGGTTGTCAGTAAAAAACAGTTCATTACTGGCACTGATTTGATATGGTTTATAATTATTTCTTTCTTTACCAAATGGATAGGATAAACCTAATCTGTATCTAAAACGATTGCGATAACCATTACTTGTAAACCTGAATTCTGCCCGGTATCTCTGTTCCAGTTTGAGTTTTCCAAGCGATTGAAAAATAATTATCTGTGGCCAAATTCTAAATTCATCGTTGTTTTTAGGCAATACAAAATTGCCTCCTTCTTTATAAGTTTGATAAGTCCCGGCTCCTAAGGAAACTGTAATATTTTTATTTAGCTTATAATTTGCTCCTGCTTTGTATTCGTAATAATGAAAGTTGGTATAAAATTTCAAAGAACGTAATTGAGCTTCGCCAAACACACTCCATCTGTCATCAATATTATATTTCATATTTACAATATTCCAACTACCCAGGTCAGGTTTTTGAGCAACAGATAAATTAACTATAGATAAGAATATTGCAAAAAAAAATATTTTCTTAGCTATCACTTTTTTACAATTTTCATTTGAATGATATCAACTAAAAATGCAAAAGCCATCGAAAAATATATATACCCCTTGGGGATTTCAAAGTGCAGGCCTTCGCCCAAAAGCGCTACCCCTATCATCATTAAAAAACTTAAGGCCAATATTTGAAAAGACGGATTTTTACTAATGAAATTATTTAATGGCTTGGCGGCAAACAGCATAACTACCAGGCTTACAATAACTGCGGTGTACATCATCCAAAGTTCTGTAACCATTCCTACAGCTGTGATGATGGAATCAATAGAAAACACAATGTCTAACAACACTATTTCGCCCAATAGTTTCTTAAAAGAATGGGTTTTGATATTTTTAATTACACTGCCGCTTTGTGCCGATTGCGTTTTATGATGAATTTCTTTTGTGCTTTTGTAAATAAGAAAAAGCCCGCCAATAATTAATATTAAACCTTTGCCGCTTATAGCTGTTTCAAAAATGGTAAATAAAGTTTTGTCTAATTTTAATATCCATGCAATAGCAGTTAAAAGCAATAACCTGATAACCAAAGCAAGGCCAATACCCATAAAGCGTAACCTGCTGCGCTTTTCATGAGGCAGTTTGTCTGATAGAATAGAAATAAAAATCAGGTTGTCGATACCCAAAATAATCTCCAGGGCAATTAAAGATATTAGCGGGATAATTATTTCCTGTATCATAACTGTTTGCCAGATTTGTTAATGCTTTTCTTCTGTTTTTATTTTTTGCTTAGGAAGATTTAGCAGTGTTTCGGGTAAGAATTCTACTTTACCAGTATGAATATCATACACAGCACCTACTATTAAAATTTCGCCATTAAAATATTTACGGCTTAATATCGGTTCCAATTCCCTGAGTACGTTAACCTGCTCTAATACATTTTGTCGTACTGCATTGTTTACCGGGTCTCCCATCATGTGCGATGATTTGGCAACCGCTGGTTTAATGGCATTGAT
>JBKJLG010000289.1:0-3528 GCA_046596995.1 Chitinophagaceae bacterium | reverse complement strand
GCCTGGTAGAAGTTGTGTTTTTGTAAAATGAAATTCTGGACACATCCAGTAAGATTATTTTCCGCTTGCAATTTGTTAAATAAAGAATTATCTTTAAATTCTGCCGGCTTACATAAGCCCAATTTTCTCCGTAATTCCTATAAAAAGTCCATCATTTAATTTGTTATAAAACAATCAGATGGCAAAGTCACTCTATATAATTATTATTTTAGTTTCGTCAACCATTACATGTTTTTGTCAATCCGGAGGTTCAGCAAATATTTCAGCCACCATAAGTCATCCGGTTGGCACACAAAAAATAAATGATATGAATTTTGGAAAGTTTGTTATAAGCAATTCTGCCGGCAGCATTGAACTTAATACAAGTAACAATAGCAAAAGTACAGGTGGTGTTGTATTAACGGATCGTGCAACCGCAACTCTTGCATCTTTATATATCACCGGAGATTTTGTTTATGCAATCACTATGCCATCAGACGGGATTACGCTGAAAAGAAATGGCGGTGAGGAAACTATGAGGGTGGGATCTTTTTATTTTACTACCCTTGGCACACAACAAAATCAATTGCTGGCAATTGGCGCAACACTAAAAGTAGGTGCCTCACAATTGCCGGGCAACTATAATTCAGTAGAGGCGCTGGCAGTTACTGTAAACTATAATTAAGTTTCTCTGCAAAAAACTTCTCTTCTTTTCTTTGTGTAATATTTTTCTTATTAATAAAAGGCTTTACCCGCTTTTAGAAAAATTTCTACATGCTTGTAAAAATAAAATCTATTTTTTTTAGAAAAAGCTTGCATTCATCAAAAGTGCATATTACTTTTGCAGTCCCTAACACAGTAACTCTTTTTTAATATAAAGAGTTTTTTACACATCGTTATTTTACTACAGCACAGCAATAAATTTTACTCTTAGGAGTTAAGTATAATATTATTTTTAATTTTCAACCCTCAAAAAACCAAAAATGAAATCACGTTTATTATTAGCGGCTATTATTTTAACTACCGCAACTTCAACATCTTTCGCTCAGGCAACTGCTACCGCAACAGCCACAGCAACTATCGTTACACCAATAAGTATTTCAAAAACTGCTGACATGAGTTTTGGTAATATTGCAGTGCAAACTTCAACCGGAGGAACAGTTGTTTTGGCACCTGCAGGCACACGTACCAGCACAAGTGGTGTTACATTGCCGGCAACTGCAGGAACCGTTACAGCAGCAGGTTTCACGGTAACGGGTTCAGGCAACTACACTTATACTATTACTTTACCAACCACAGTTACACTAACACATTCAGCCGGTGTTGAAACTATGGCTGCAGGTTCATTTACCAGCAATCCATCAGGCACAGGTACATTAAGTTCAGGTACGCAAAACGTTGCAGTAGGTTCTACGTTAACAGTAGCCGCTGGTCAGTTGGCAGGTGTGTACACTTCAGCTAACTTTAATGTTACAGTAAACTATAACTAATTAAAATAGTTTTTAATAAGATAAAAAACTTTTTCAACTTCTTTTCTATTTTCAATTGGGTTGAAAATAAGCCTCAGGACAACCTGGGGTTTTTTATTTTTAAAATTTTTCTAACCAGGTGTATTATTTCTATACTTGGGTAGAAAAAAAACTACAAATAAGTAAGTTTTTTTCTTACTCTTGCACAATTTTATTTATGAGTTGGCGTTTAAGAAGAAATTATTTACCTAAAAACCCAATATCATGAATTTGAAAAACAAAATTTTTGTGACTGTTTTGCTCCTTACTGGCTTTGCCGTAAATTCAAAAGCGCAGTCTACTGCTACAGCAACAGCAACCGCTACCATTGTTACACCTATCAGTATTTCCAAAACTGCTGATTTAAGTTTTGGTAACGTAGCCGTAAGTGCAACAACAGGCGGAACTGTAGTATTGGCACCAGCCGGCACACGTACAAGTACAAGCGGAGTAACTTTGCCTGCAACAACTGGTAGTGTTACCGCAGCAGCATTTACAGTAACCGGGTCCGGCAGTTATACGTATGCAATTACATTGCCTACAACTGTTACCTTAACCCGTGTATCAGGTGCAGAAACCATGTCAGCCACTGCATTCACCAGCAATCCATCAGGTACAGGTGCATTAAGCTCAGGTACACAAAACGTTTCTGTAGGCTCAACCCTAACCGTAGCAGCAGGACAGGCAGCAGGTGTTTACAATTCAGGTAACTTTAATGTAACAGTTAATTATAATTAATATCACAATAAAAATACTTTTATTTAGTTTGCTTATTACACAGGCAACTAAAAAAAGCCTGAATGATTTTTTGATCTACCAATACCTAAACAATGCAATTAAGTAATTTTAAAAACATTACAAGTTTTACCAAAGTAATTTTCACTGTAATAATAATAGTTTTAGCAGCTCCCCTGTTTCCACTTAAAAGTGTGGCACAGGGGAATTTGCTTATCACTCCCAGAAGGGTTGCCTTTGATGGAACTAAAAGATCAGAAGAACTGAACCTTGCAAACGTAGGTACTGATAGTGCAACGTATATAATATCTTTTATTCAAATAAGAATGAAAGAAGACGGCACTTTCGAAAAAATTACTGAGCCGGATTCTGCACAATTATTCGCAGATAAATATCTTCGATTTTTTCCCCGTACGGTAACCCTGGCACCCAATGAGGCCCAAACCATAAAAGTGCAGGTGATAAGATCTAATGAAATGCAGCCGGGTGAATACCGGTCACATCTTTATTTTAGGGCAGTGCCCAACGAAAAGCCTTTGGGCGAAAAAGAAGTTTCAAAAGATTCTTCCATCTCAGTACGTATTGTTCCCATATTCGGAATATCTGTGCCAGTTATAATTCGCTCGGGGGAAGTTTCATCTAAAGTAGAATTATCAAATGTTTCATTTAAAGTGGAAAATGATACGCTTCCGGTGGTTAATATGACTTTTAACCGCAGTGGTAAAATGTCAGTTTATGGAGATGTAAGTGTAGATTATATTTCTGCCAATGGAAAAGTTACACGTGTTGGCAATATTAAAGGAATGGCGGTTTATGCACCCAATGCAAAAAGAAATGTCCGCTTACCGCTTGATAAAAAAATCAGCAATAAGGATTATCAAACCGGTAAATTAAAGATCAATTATACTGATCAGTCTTTTAAGCCAGTTACACTTGCAGAGCAAGAATTAGTTCTAAAATAATTCATATCATTTTACATCAAGTCCCTGAATTAATTTTTCCGTTTTTTCACTTTTTTGTTTCAAACCTGTATTCTGTTTCAATACCAATTGTAATGGACAGTGATAATATTATCTTATAGTTTCATTTCTATTACATTATAATAAACTCCATTGTTTTACGTTAAATAGGTTAGTAAAACTAAGCAAGTACTAAAATCCAATAGTGATGAAAAAGCATTTACCAATTTTTGACATTAAGCATGTAATGTGTTTAATCCATAATTATTCAAAAAAATATTTCCTGGTAACAGGCTTTATTTTTTTTGTATCTAATTCTATTGCGCAAGTGGGCATCAGTACAACCC
>JBKJLG010000277.1:0-2581 GCA_046596995.1 Chitinophagaceae bacterium | reverse complement strand
TTAACTTTTACCTTGTCACCTTCTTTAAAAATTCCGTCCATGCTTTCAAGGCGCTTCCAGCTTATTTCACTGATGTGTAATAAACCTTCTTTCTTAGGTAAGAACTCAACGAATGCACCAAATTCTTTTATACTCTTTACTGTTCCTTCGTAGGTATCACCAACAACCGGTACAGCTACCAGTCCGTTTATCCAGGCCAAAGCTCTTTCCAGGCTTGCTTTTTCTTTAGAGAAAATACTTACTTCGCCTCTGTTATCTACTTCTTCAATATTGATGGTAGCACCGGTTTCACGCTGAATTTCCTGTATCACTTTACCGCCGGGTCCTATTACCGCACCAATATATTCTTTGTCAATTATAATCTTAACCATGCGTGGAGCATGTGGTTTAACTTCTTCTCTTGCAGCCGGAGTACATGCATACATGGCTTCCAAAATGTGCATACGGCCTTTTTTAGCCTGTGCCAAAGCCTGGCGCATTACATCCATGCTTAAACCATCTACTTTAATATCCATCTGCACTCCGCAAATACCATCACGGGTTCCGGTAACTTTAAAATCCATATCTCCTAAATGATCTTCATCACCAAGTATATCAGTTAAGATTGCAAAATCATCTCCTTTTTTAATTAAGCCCATCGCAACACCACTAACGTGCTTTTTTAAAGGCACACCTGCATCCATCAATGCCAGTGAACCGGCACAAACAGTAGCCATAGAAGATGAACCGTTACTTTCAAGGATATCACTTACTACCCTTACAGTATAAGGATAATCTTTGCCCGGCATCATTTTCTTTAAAGAACGCATGGCCAAATTTCCGTGACCAACTTCCCTGCGGCCAACACCCCTCATCATTTTAACCTCACCTGTTGAAAAAGGTGGAAAATTATAATGTAAAAAGAAGTTAGTATAATCTGATTTGTTTGCACTTTCAACCAATAATTCATCTAACGGAGTTCCTAAAGTAACTGTGGTAAGTGATTGAGTTTCACCTCTTGTAAACAATGCTGAACCGTGTGGAGTTGGTAATGTGTCGATCTCCATTTCCAGTTGACGAACATCTTCGGTACCACGGCCATCCAGTCGCTTGCGATCATTGAGGATCATATCCCTAACCACATAATATTGCAGGTCGCCGGTATAATGTCCTATCAATGCTTTGTCTTCAGCAGGTAATTCCTCACCGAGAAAAGCAACTACTTCATCGTGTAAAGCTTTAAAGGAATCGCTTCTTACGTGCTTACCGGTAAATGCAGCCGATATGGCGTGCATTTTATCTCTTGCAAAAGCAGTTATCTTATCGTTCAGTTCTTCATTACGGTAAGGCTTTGTATAATCTCTCTTGGTTGTAATGCCTACCAGTTCTCTTAACTCCTGCTGGGCCTTAACCTGTAAGCGGATCGCTTCATGTCCCAGTTCGATTGCCTTGATCAGGTCTTCTTCCTGGCACTCATTACTTTCACCTTCCACCATCATGATATTCTTATCTGTAGCGGCAATGATGAATTCAAAGTCGGAAGCAGCCATCTGGCTGCGGGTTGGGTTAACGATTAGTTCGCCGTTGATCCTGCCGATGCGTACTTCAGAGATGATTTCCTGAATGGGAATATCTGAAACTGCCAATGCAGCAGATGCGGCTAAACATGCCAGTGAATCGGGCATTACTTCATCATCAGATGAAATAAGCGAAACCAGTACCTGTACTTCGCATAAATAATCTTCGGGGAACAAAGGCCTCAGAGCCCTGTCTATTAATCTTGAGGTAAGAATTTCGTAATCATTCAGGCGGGCTTCTCTTTTAAAGAAAGAACCGGGGATACGGCCTGCAGAACCAAATTTTTCCTGATAATCTACTGATAATGGAAAAAATCCCTGTCCGGGCTTAGGTTCTTTATTGGCAACAACGGTTGCCAGCAAAATGCAATTGCCCTGGCGAACGGTAACTGAACCATCGGCCTGGCGTGCCATTTTACCTGTTTCGATAGTTACCTCACGGCCACCACCTATATCAAATTTTATTGATTTTGGGTTTAATAAAGACATAATTCGATTTTGGATTGCAGATTGACGATTGTAGATTTATCCACCTCGTAACCTTAAATGATTAAATACTGTAAAATGAATAATTCCCAACTTAAAAATATAGTTGGGAATTAAATTATTTACATAGTTGGAATAGTTTATTTACGTAAACCTAATTTCTCAATTAAAGACCTGTAACCGGTAAGGTCATGTTTGCTGAGGTAAGTTAGTAAACGCTTGCGTTGTCCTACCATCATCATTAAACCTCTTTGTGAAGAGAAATCTTTTTTGTTGGTCCTCAGGTGATTTGAAATGTGGTTAATACGCTCTGTAAGTAAAGCGATCTGCCCTTCAATTGAGCCTGTGTTGGTAGCTTTTGCTCCGAAACTGGTGAAAATGTCTGCTTTTTTTTCGATTGTTAAATACGGCATCTTTGTTTTTTTAATAACGTCTTTGTTATGTTTCTTTTTTAAATTGGTGGCAAAAGTACGTAGAAATATTGATTTTTAAGCGGCAGTTTAAGGATTTTTTTTGAATATTGCCAATATATGAACCCA